>JAVBYK010000428.1 GCA_030824095.1 bacterium | reverse complement strand
GGCCTGGGCTTTGCCATGGTTTCGCGCATTGCCCTGCTGTTCAGCCTGGCCTGGGTCATGACGCTGACCAACCCCCTGTTCACCGTGTTCGCCCAGGAAATCAGCGGGCGCGACCTGATTCTGCTCGGCGGTGGCCTGTTCCTGCTGTACAAGGCCTCGCACGAGATATTCGTGGAGGTGGAAGCCCACCAGCCCAAAGAGGTCAGCGCCGGTGAACAGTCCGCCAAGACCGGGGCAGCACTGTTCTGGGGAACCATTGTGCAGATCGGCATCGTGGACATCGTGTTCTCGCTGGACTCGGTGATCACCGCCGTGGGCATGGTGGACACCATTGGCGTGATGGTGGCCGCGGTCATCGCATCGGTGGCGGTCATGATGTTTGCCGCCAAGCCGATTGGCGAGTTTGTGGACCGCCACCCCTCGATCAAGGTGCTGGCGCTGGCCTTTCTGACCATGGTCGGAACCTTGCTGATTGCCGAAGCCTTTGACGTGCATGTACCCAAGGCCTACGTCTACACCGCCATGCTGTTCTCGCTGGGCGTGGAGGCACTCAACATCCGCGCCCGCTCCAAACGGCAGGCCGCACAAACGACGGCATAAGGGCCTCCGCAAGGGCAGTCACTACACTGGGGTGTATGCACAAACACCCTATCCATGACTAGCCCGCAGTGGTTTCTGCTGATCGGCGCGCTGCTGCTGGTCCGCGGCCTGACAGCAACCCTGCTCCAGCGCTCACCGGTAACGTCGGCCATCATCTACCTGGCGGTTGGCGTGCTGGTCGGCCCCACGGCGCTCAACCTGTTCCACTTCAACCCGCTCAAAGAGTCCGCGCTGCTGCAGGCGCTGACCGAGGTGGCGGTGCTGATCTCGCTGTTTTCCGCCGGCGTCAAGATGCCGGCACCCTTCACGTTTTCGCGCTGGCAGGCGCCCCTGATGCTGGCCTCTGTGTCCATGGTGCTGACCGTAGGCCTGGTGGCCGCGTTCTGCGTCTATGTGCTGGGTCTGCCGCTGGGGGCCGGCATTCTGCTGGGCGCCATCGTGGCCCCCACCGACCCGGTGCTGGCCACTGACGTGCAGATCCGCCACCCCGGTGACCGGGACCATTTGCGCTTCACGCTAACCTGCGAGGCCGGCATGAACGACGGTAGCGCCTTCCCGTTCGTGATGCTGGGTCTGGGCCTGCTGGGACTGCATGACCTGGGGGACTCCGGCCTGCGCTGGGTGGTGGTCGATGTGCTGTGGGCCACTGCGAGTGCCGTGGCCATTGGCATTGCCGCTGGCGTTGGACTGGCCCGGCTGGGCTGGACGCTGCGCCGGCAGCCCTACCAGCATCAACTGCTGGACGACTTTCTCGGCCTGGGCCTGATCGGCGTGGTGTATGGCGTGTGCGTGATGGTGGACGCCTGGGGTTTTCTGGCCGTGTTCTTTGCGGCGGTGGCGTTGCGCCAGACGGAAATGAAACTGGCCAGAAGAGCCCTGCCACTGGGAGATGCCGAGCCGCTGCCCACGGTCAGCGAGGGTTCGCTGGTCTTCAAGGAACACCTGGAGCGGCTTTCCGAGGTGCTGCTGATCATCCTGATTGGCGGTTCCCTGTTCATGGACTCCTGGTCCTGGTCGGCAGTCGGCCTGGCCCTGTTCCTGTTCCTGGTGGCACGCCCGGCCAGTGTGATGCTGGCCCTGCTGGGCAGTGGCACGCCGTGGCGGATTCGCGGTCTGGCGGCCTGGTTTGGGGTGCGCGGTGTGGGCTCGCTGTATTACCTGATGTATGCCATCCAGCACGGCGTGCCGGAGTCGCTGGCCCTGCAACTGATTCAGCCCACGCTGATCGTGGTGACCCTGTCCATCATTCTGCACGGGGTCAGCGTCAAGCCGCTGCTGGGCCTGTTCTGGCGGCGCGGCAAGCTGCCGCCCTGAGCCGCCCCTGCGCCACCACACCCCAGCGCGCGCCACGGGTATTGCCATGCTGCGAGAATCGGCCACCCCCACAAAGGAGACCCTCCGCATGCAAGATGCCCGCACGTTGTTTGACACCCTCAACACCGAATACCTCACCGTTCACAAGACCAAGGAAGACCTGTTCTGGGACACCTACATGGCCGTCTCGAACGACGACGCGGGCTTTGCCCGCGCCGAGGAAGCCTACAAGAACTTCATCTCCGACCCCCAGCGCCTGGCGTCCGTGCGCGCTGCGCTGGACAGCCTGCCTGCCAGCGATGCGGATGCGGCCATGGCCGAGCTGCGCCACGGCCTCAAGGGCTGGCTGGCCCTGTTCGAGAGCAACATCATCGACAGTGACGAGGCCCGCGAGCACATGCACGCGTTGATAGCACTGGAAGCCGATCTGTTTGCCAAGCGGCGCGACCTGGTGCTGCACCACACCAACGAGGCCGGTGCGCAGGAAGAAACCACGCTCAGCGGCCTGGCCACCAATATGGGAACCAACCGCAATGAGGCTGCGCGCAAGAGCTCGCACGACGCCCTGCTGGGCCTGGAGCACTGGGTGCTGGCCAACGGCTTTCTGGACATCGTGAAGAAGCGCAATGCCTTCGCCCGCGCCCAGGGTTTTGACAACTACTTTGACTACAAGGTGGAGAAGAACGAGCAGATGACGTCCGACTATCTGTTCGGCATCCTGGATGACTTTGAGGCCCGCACGCGCGACGCCAATACCCGTGCGCTGCAGGCGCTGGTCGAAGCACACGGCGCTGAAGCCACGCAACCCTGGAATCTGCGCTTCTACATCAGCGGCGACGTGACCCGCCAGGTGGACCCTTACCTGAGCTTTGCCAAGGGGCTGGAGCGCTGGGTCAAAAGCTTTCGCCACCTGGGCATTGCCTACCGCGGCGCCACGCTGCAACTGGACCTGCTGGAGCGCACCGGAAAATACCAGAATGGCTTCTGCCACGGCCCCATTCCGACCTACTTTGATGCCCGGCAGCGTTGGGTGAAGGGTCAGATCAATTTCACGGCGAACGCCAAGCCCGACCAGATCGGCAGCGGCGCGCGTGCCATCAACACCCTGTTCCACGAAGGTGGCCACGCGGCCCACTTTGCCAATGTGACGCAGAACGCGCCCTGTTTCTCGCAGGAGTTCGCACCGACCTCCATGGCCTACGCGGAAACGCAATCCATGTTTTGCGACAGCCTGCTCGATGACGCGGACTGGCTCAAGCGCTATGCCCACAACGCCCAGGGCGAGCCGATTCCCGATGCACTGATCCAGGCCCGGATCCAGACCACGCAGCCGTTTGCCGCCTTTGCCGAGCGTGGCATCCTGGTGGTGCCCTACTTTGAACGTGCGCTGTACCGCCTGCCGGACGAACAACTCACTGCAGAGACCGTGCTGGCGCTGGCCCGTGCGATGGAGTTGCGCATCCTGGGTGTGGCCGTCGGCCCACGCCCGCTGCTGTCGATTCCGCACCTGCTGAACCAGGAATCCGCTGCGGCCTACCAGGGGTATTTGCTGGCCAACATGGCCGTGTACCAGACGCGTGCCTACTTCGAGAAGACCTACGGCTACCTGACGGACAACCCGGCCATCGGCCCGGCGCTGGCGGAACACTACTGGGCGCGCGGCAACAGCATCAGCCACAACGACACACTGGTCAGCCTGACCGGCGAGCCCTTCAACGCCAAGTACCTGGCTGACCGCTGCAACCGGACCGTGGAGCAGGCCTGGGCCACGGCACAGGCCGCCATCACAGCCGCCGCCCAGCGGACGTACCCGCCGGCACCAGCGCCCGATCTGGATGCGACGATCCGTATCGTGCATGGTGCCGAACTGATTGCCGACAACACAGCCTCCGATGAGGCCATGTGCCAGCAGTTTGAAGGCTGGGTCGCACAACGCTACCCCGCCACCGCTGCGCAATAGGCGGGGTTTAGCTGCGCCCCTGCCCCAACAGGGTTTGCAGCACCTGCTCTGCGGCCTCGAAGTCAAACTCCTCAATGGCGCGGGCGATGCGCTTCAGGTCAGCCTGCATCTCCGTGCCAGCCACCAGGGCCACCAGTTCGGCAATGGTGTCGCTGGCATCGGTATCACCATGGGTCAACTGGGTGGCCAGTTGCTCCAGCAGGTTGTGCAGGCGTTCAGAGTCCACCTGGGCGGTTGCCACCACTACGGCAGATTCCTGCGGCGCAAAGTCTTTCAGCCCGTCCAGCACGGGCTGCAAGGCATCCAGCGTGCTTCGCAGCAGCGCGTCCAGGCTGTCCCTGGGTGCGCCGGCCTTGCAGGCCTGCTCCAGTTGTTCGGCCGCGGCCTGCACCGCGACCGCTCCCAGGTTGCCGGCAATGCCGCGCAAGTTGTGGGCGGCTCGCTTGGCGGCGCTGGCGTCGGTGTCAGCCAGCGCGCGGGCAAACACGCCACCAAAGTCCTGGTAGTTGCGGTAGAAGCGTTCCAGCTGGCGCGCATACAGGCTGCGGTTGCCCATGACGGTTGCCAGGCCCTTGGCCGTATTCAGCCCTGGCACGGTGGGCAGCTGCGTGACCGGCCCATTGGCCTGCTCTGCAGGTAATACCCCTACCTCCACCAGCGCTGCCTTGGGCGCGATCCATTTGGCCAGCGTGGCAAACATCTGGCCCACATTCAGCGGCTTGGCGATGTGGTCCACCATGCCGGCCTGCGTGGCCCTTTCGCGGTCCCCTTCCATCACGTCCGCCGTCATGGCAATGACCGGAATGGCGCCCAGTGCGCTGCGCTGGCGCAGTTCGATGGTGGCCTGGTAGCCATCCATCACTGGCATCTGGCAGTCCATCAAAATGGCATCAAAGGCCGTGTCCTTGGCCAGGATGTCCAGCGCCTCCTGGCCATGGTTGGCCAGCACCACTTCGATGCCAGCATTGCCCAGCAGTTCGATGGCCAGTTCCTGGTTCATCTCGTTGTCTTCGGCCAGCAGCACGCGGGCGCCCTGCAACTGGCGCATGTCCTTGGCCAATTGTTCCTGCTTGTGGAAGCTACGGGTGGGCAGATCCGGATTCGTGTAAGTCTGGCCCAGCGTGCGGCCCAGGGTCTCCAGCAATGTGGAGCGCGTCACCGGTTTGGTGACCATGGACTTGACCGTGTCCAGCAAGGCCGCCGGCAATTGCGACATCTGGTCCAGCCCATAGGCCGTGACCAGAATGACCGGCGGTGTTGCACCTGCAAAGCGCTCCCGCAGTTGCGTTGTACAGGCAATGCCGTCCATGGTGGGCATCTTCCAGTCCATGAATACCAGGGCATAGGGGCGTGCCTTGCTGATGGAAGCCTGCACCTGGTCGATAGCCTGCTGACCGGACGCAGCCTGCTCCACCTCGCAGCCAAAGGCGCTGAGTGCGGCGATCAGAATTTCGCGGGCGGACGGGTTGTCGTCCACCACCAGCACACGCACACCGCGCAACTCATCGATGACCAGTGCGCGGCGGGCAGCGCCCCCTTCCTGTTGAACGGCAAATGGCACGTGGAAGTGGAATGTGGAGCCCTTCCCGGCAACCGACTCCACCCAGATGCGCCCGCCCATCAGTTCGACCAGCTCCTTGGAGATGGCCAGCCCCAGACCCGTGCCGCCATATTTGCGGGTGGTCGATGCATCGGCCTGACTGAAAGACTGGAACAGGCGGCCACACTGCTCGGGCGTCATGCCGATGCCGGTGTCCCTGATCCAGAAGTGCAGTTCCAGCGCTGCATCGTCGCCCCCCACCTGCTCCACACCGATCACGACCTCACCGCGCTCGGTGAATTTGACCGCGTTGTTGCCCAGGTTGACCAGCACCTGCCCCAAACGCAACGGATCTCCGCGCAAGGCCAATGGCAGCTCCGGCGGCACGTCGAACAGCAACTCCAGGCCTTTGTCCTGGGCTTTGAGGCCGACCAGATTGGCGAGGTTGTCCATGACGTCATCGAGGCGGAAATCGGTGGTCTCCACGGACAGCTTGCCGGCCTCGATCTTGGAGAAGTCCAGGATGTCGTTGATGATGCCCAGCAGGTTCTCGGCCGAGCGGTTGACCTTTTCAATGTAGTTGCGCTGGCGCGGATTCAGATCGGTCTGCAGCGCCAGGTGCGACATGCCGATGATGGAGTTCATCGGCGTGCGAATCTCGTGCGACATATTCGCCAGGAAGTCGCTCTTGGCGCGGGTGGCGTCTTCGGCGCGGTCCCGCGCGGTGCGAAGCTCTTCCTCGGCCAGGTCCCGGCTCTCGCCCACCAGCACAATCCACGAAGTGGCGAAGGCGGCCAGCACCGCGATGCCAAAGAAAGCGCGGCGCACGTAAGTTTCCAGATGCTCCAGGGCTTCTGGTGCAAAGGCCTTGGTCGCGGCGGGCAGCGTGACCCAAAGGGCCAACGCCACCACCGTCAGCATGACGGACCAGATCAACACGAAATTCGCAGCGCGTCGCGAGGTGCGCCT
>JAVBYK010000312.1 GCA_030824095.1 bacterium | reverse complement strand
TAATAAAACAAACTGGATTGATAGGTAACTGAAACCTACACTGGCTTGGTCAGTTTATTGCATATGAACCCAGGAGTAAGCACCATGTCCACTGAAGCCCAATGCCCGTTCTCGGGCGGCACCCGCAAAAACACCGTTGCCGGCGGTGCCCCCGGCAACGCCGACTGGTGGCCCAACCAGCTCAAGCTGGGCATCCTGCACCAGCACTCGGCCCTATCCAGCCCACTGGATCCGGACTTCGACTACGCCGAGGCCTTCAAGACGCTGGATCTGGATGCCGTGGTCAAGGACCTGCATGCGCTGATGACCGATTCGCAGGACTGGTGGCCCGCCGACTGGGGCCATTACGGTGGCCTCTTCATTCGCATGGCCTGGCACAGTGCCGGCACCTACCGCATCCATGACGGCCGTGGCGGAGCCGGCACTGGCAACCAGCGCTTTGCGCCACTCAACAGTTGGCCCGACAACGTCAACCTGGACAAGGCGCGCCGCCTGCTGTGGCCGATCAAGCAGAAATATGGGCAAAAGCTCTCCTGGGCCGACCTGATCATCCTGGCCGGCAACGTGGCGCTGGAATCCATGGGTTTCAAAACCTTGGGTTTTGCTGGTGGCCGCGCAGACATTTGGGAGCCCGAGGAAGACATCTACTGGGGCCAGGAGTCCACCTGGCTGGGTGACCAGCGCTACAGCGGCGAGCGCAAGCTGGAAAACCCGCTGGCCGCCGTGCAGATGGGACTGATCTATGTGAACCCCGAAGGCCCCAACGGCAACCCCGATCCCGTGGGCTCAGGGCGGGACGTGCGCGAGACCTTTGCCCGCATGGCCATGGACGACGAAGAAACCGTGGCCCTGGTGGCCGGCGGCCATACCTTTGGCAAGGCCCATGGTGCGGGTGACGCCAAGCTGGTGGGCCCCGAGCCCGAAGGCGCCCCGATTGAAGCGCAGGGCCTGGGCTGGATCAATGCCTTCGGTTCGGGCCATGGCGTGCACATCACCTCCAGCGGCATCGAAGGCGCCTGGAAGCCCAACCCCACGACCTGGGACAACGGCTACTTCGACATGCTGTTGGGCTACGAATGGGAGCTGACCAAGAGCCCGGCCGGCGCCCACCAGTGGGTGGCCAAGAATGTGAAGCCCGAACACCTGATCCCCGACGCGCACGACCCCGCCAAGAAGCACCCGCCGATGATGACCACGGCCGACCTGTCGCTGCGCATGGACCCGGCTTTCGAGAAGATTGCCCGCCGCTTCCACCAGGACCCGGCTGCATTTGCCGACGCCTTTGCCCGCGCCTGGTTCAAGCTCACCCACCGCGACATGGGGCCGCGTGCGCGCTACCTGGGCAAGCTGGTGCCGCAGGAAGTGCTGATCTGGCAGGACCCGGTTCCCGCGCTGGACCATCCGGTGATTGACGCGCAGGACATTGCCACGCTCAAGGCCCAGGTGCTGGCCAGTGGCCTGTCCACCGCGCAGCTGGTGCGCACGGCCTGGGCCTCGGCATCCACTTTCCGCGGCAGCGACAAGCGGGGCGGCGCCAACGGTGCGCGCATCCGCCTGGCGCCGCAAAAGGACTGGGCAGTCAACCAGAGCGCCGACCTGGCCCAGGTGCTGGCCGCGCTGCAAGCCATCCAGCAGCGGTTCAATGGCGCACAGACCGGTGGCAAAAAGGTCTCGCTGGCCGATTTGATCGTGCTGGCCGGCAGCGCCGCCGTGGAAGCTGCCGCCCAGAAGGCGGGCGTGCCGGTCACCGTGCCCTTCACGCCGGGCCGCATGGATGCGACCCAGGCGCAGACCGATGTGGAATCGTTCGCGGTGCTGGAGCCGCAGGCCGATGGGTTTCGCAACTACGCCCGCCTAGGGATGGAAGACGCGGTGGCCGAGCTGCTGGTGGACAAGGCCCAGTTGCTGACGCTGACCGCGCCCGAGATGACCGTGCTCATCGGCGGCCTGCGCGCGCTGGACGCCAACACCGATGGTGTGCAGCACGGCGTCTTCACCAAGCGGCCGGGCGTGCTCAGCAACGACTTCTTCGTGAACCTGCTCGACATGGGCACGCAGTGGCAGAAGTCCGCCACCACGCCGGGCGTGCTGGAAGGGCGTGACCGCAGGACCGGTGCGCTGAAGTGGACCGGCACGGTGGTGGACCTGGTCTTTGGCTCCAATGCGCAGTTGCGGGCGCTGGCCGAGGTCTATGCCGCCAGCGATGCCCAGGCCAAGTTTGTGCAGGACTTTGTGGCCGCTTGGGTCAAGGTCATGCAGCTGGATCGCTTCGACCTGAAGTAGTCGGCAGTCAGCCAGCGGCGGGGCGCGCTATGCTCGGGGTCTTTTTTTGGAGACCCCGCCATGGATTCCCAGTACGAGGCCGGTCTGGCCACCCGCAAGCAGGTCATGGGTGAAGACTTTGTGGCCACGGCCATTGCCAACACCACGCCCTTCACCCAGCCCATTCAGGATCACATCAACCGCGCTGCCTGGGGCGATGTCTGGCAGCGCCCGGGGCTGGAGCTGAAGACCCGCAGCCTGATCACCGTGGCCATGCTCACCGCCCTGGGCAAGCAAAACGAGTTGAAGGGCCATGTGCGCGGTGCACTGAACAACGGCGCCACGGTGGAAGAACTGCAGGAGGTGCTGCTGCACGCCAGCATCTACTGCGGCGTGCCCACGGCCGTCGAGGCGTTTCGCACCGCCAACGAGGTCGTAGCGGCAATGGCTAAGAGCTAAATAGGGCTATAGCCCTCGTGGATATTGGATATATTGCTATGTTTTAGATAGCAAAATAACTAGCCCCGAACGTCGTGAATCTGCGTGGGCGCAAAGCCATGGTCATCGTCGTCGTCCTGATCGCTAATCGGCAGATCAAAGGGAATGCTGGCAGCGGTTAGTGGTGGCAGTGGGCTGGCCGCCGCTGCGACGGGGGGTGCCGCTGCCGCTATCGGGGCCGCCTGCACAGCGGCACTGGTTGGCGCGCTCCAGAAGCCGGGCTCCGGCAACTCGGTGTGGGGGCAACCGCAGTCGGGCGAAAACTTCCAGCTAAACAGATAGCGCGTGCCACTGGTGGCCGGGTCAAAGCGGCGCAGACCGTTCAGCAGCTCCTGCTGCAGCGCCGGGGCATGCAGCACCAGGCTGTCGTGCCAGTGCATGATTTCCAGCTGCAGCAGGGACGCTTCGCCTTGGCCAGGGATGTGGATGGGCACCAGCTCGCCGGCGATCCAGTGGGCCGGAATGCCGTGGTGCTTGAGGATGTGGTGCAGCGTCAGGCGGGCCATGTCGCGCTGGGTTGAATTGGTCTGCACCGTCTGGGGCATGGTCGACGGACCGTGGTCCGTCTTGTCGGCCTTGGCCCGGCCGCGATGGAGAAATTCAAACATGCGAAAGCCTCCGCGTCAGGTCAGGTTGACCAGCCAACAGGCCAGCCACGGATATATCCTCGTTGAGCGCCTCCCAATGCAGGCCACCCTTGCTCAGTTCGACCTGGGCACGCTGCGCGGGTGACGCCTCAAGCAGACGCGGGAACCAGGTCAGGGGTGCGGCAATGGTGCGGCCGTCGGACAGGCTGACCCACAAGGTGTCCTCATCGAAGCGAACGGCTTTAGGCGAAGTGGTCATTCCAGGTCCTTTCAATCAACTGCTGATGGGCGACGACTGTGTCGCGTAGCTCACGCAGGGTTGCGGCATCAAAACCATCACTGTCTGCCAAGTACACCGACGGAGTCAACCAGAATTTTGCCTCACCTTCCGCATTGCGCACGTGGATATGCATCACCTCGCGTGGGTTTCCTTCATTGGAATAGAAGAAAAACCGGAACGATTTGTAGCGGAAGACGACTGGCATGGATGGAGTTTAGCGGGGCAAGCTGGATGTGGCCCGGCAGTGCATAAGCACCCCATCCCCGCAGACCAAGGCACGCGCGAACTGGTGGAGCGGGCTTGGGCCACCTACCAACAGGAAGTGGCTGAGAAAGCCTCAAAAGACGGGGGCCAATAAAAAAGCCGCTACGCTTTCAGTAGCGGCTTATGCAATACCTGCGAGGGCCAGGGCTTGCTTTGGCTCCGAGTCAAGCGCTCTTGGTCACCTTGCGCTGAACCAGCCCCATGACCCAGTTCCGGGCGCGCGCCACAAAGTGTTCGATGTCGTCCACGATGGAGAAGAAGCTCGGCGTCACCAGCAGGCTCAGGATGGTCGAGGTGATCAGGCCGCCGATCACCGCTGCCGCCATGGGTGCGCGGAAGCTGTTGTCGGCATTGCCCAGGCCCAGCACCAACGGCAGCATGCCTGCCACCATGGCTATGGTGGTCATGATGATGGGGCGCGAGCGTTTGTGGCAGGCGTCAATCAGCGCCTCGAAGCGGTTCATGCCAAAGTCACGGCGGGCCATGATGGCGTAGTCCACCAGCAGGATGGAGTTCTTGGTGGACACGCCAATCAGCATCACCAGGCCGATGAAGGACGGCATGGACAGCATCTTGCCGCTGACCAGGAGGCCAATGAAGGCGCCACCAAAGGACAGGATCACCGCCGGCAGGATCGAGATCGGGTGCATGAAATCCTTGAACAACAGCACCAGCACGATGTAGATACAGAGGACACCCGTCATCATGGCCATGCCAAAGCCGGCCACCATCTCGGCCTGCACTTCGGCGTCACCAATTTCCACCTGCTGCACGCCAGCCGGCAGATTCACGACGCTGGGCAGCTTGGCCACGGCATCGGTGACCTCGCCCAGCGGCACGCCGGACAACTCCACCTCGAAGTTGACATTGCGCACGCGGTTCAGGCGGCTGACCATGGCCGGTCCGCTGGACATTTCAAACGTGGCGACCTGGCTCAGCATGACCGGGCCCTTGACGCCGGGCACCATCAGGCGGCCCAGCAGGTCCAGGTCCTGGCGCGCGTCGGTGGCCAGCTTGACGACGATGGGCACCTGGCGCTGGCTCAGGTTGAGCTTGGGCAGGGCTGCTTCGTAATCGCCCACGGTGGCAATGCGCAGCGTTTCCGCAATGGCGGCGCTGGTGACGCCCATGTCGGCGGCGCGGGCAAAGTCCGGGTGAATGGCGACCTCGGAGCGGGTCAGGCTGGCGCTGGATGAAATATTGCCCAGGCCGGGGATCTTGCGCAGGTCCTTCTCCACGGCCGCTGCCGCCTGGGCCAGGGCCACGGGGTCTTCGCCCTTCAGGGCCAGCATGTATTTTTCGCCCGAGCCACCCAGGCCAACCTTGAAGCGTGCGCCCGGCAGTTCGGACAGTGCGGTGCGCATGTTGCTCTCGATCACCTGCTTGCGCGGGCGCTGACCGCGCTCGTCCAGCAGCACGGTCAGCGTGGCCTTGCGCACCTCGGTGCTGGCGCCGCCCATGAAGGGGTCCGTGCCCACGCTGCCACCACCGGCGGTGGTGTAGACGCTCTTCACATGCGGCACTTGGCCGATGATGCTGCGTGCCTGCTCGGCCGCCGCGCGGGTCTGCGCCAGCGTGGTGCCCGGGGGCAGCTCCAGATAGACCTGGGTCTGGGAGTTGTCGTCCGGCGGGATGAAACCGCTGGGAATCAGCGGCACCAGGAACAGCGAGCCGATGAAGAAGCCAACGGCCGAGAACATGGTGATCCAGCGGTGGTGCAGCGTCCAGCGCGTGACCTTCAGGTACAGCGGCATCCACACCGGTTCCTCGTGCACGTGGGTGGACGGCTTCATGATGTAGGCCGCCATCATCGGGGTCAGTAGACGCGCCACCATCAGTGAGGCAAACACGGCGAACACGGCGGTCCAGCCAAACTGCTTGAAAAACTTGCCGACCACGCCGCTCATGAAGGCGGTGGGCAGGAACACGGCAATCAGCGCAAAGGTGGTGGCGATCACGGCCAGGCCGATTTCATCCGCCGCCTCCATGGCCGCCTGGTAGGGCGTCTTGCCCATGCGCAGATGGCGCTCGATGTTTTCCACTTCCACAATCGCGTCGTCCACCAGGATACCGATGACCAGCGAGAGTGCCAGCAGCGTCACCACGTTGGTGGTGAAGCCCATGTAGTGCATGCCGATGAAGGCCGGAATGGCCGACAGCGGCAGCGCCACCGCCGACACAAACGTGGCACGCGCGTTGCGCAGGAAGAACCAGACCACGATCACCGCCAGGATGGCGCCTTCATACAACATGGTCATGGAGGCATCGAATTCTTCCTGCACCGGGGTCACGAAGTCAAAGGCCTGGGTCAGCTCCAGATCGGGGTGCTTGGCCTTGAGTTCTTCCAGCGCCTTGTGCACGGCCGCGCCCACTTCCACCTCGCTGGCGCCCTTGCTGCGGGTGACCTCGAAACCCACCACGGATTTGCCGTTCAGCGTGGCAAAGCTGCGTTGCTCGGCCACGGTGTCCTTCACACTGGCGACCTCGTCCAGGCGCACGCGCTTGCCGCTGGAAAGGCTCAGCTCCAGGCG
>JAVBYK010000177.1 GCA_030824095.1 bacterium | reverse complement strand
CCGGTCATGTTCCAGCCGTCGCGCCTGTTCTATGCCACCGGCAAGGGGCGCAATGCCGACCTGCTGGCCACGCTGGACCAGCACCTGTCCAGTTGGCGTGACAACCCGGGGTCTGTCTATTTTGATGTCATGCGCCAATGGGGTGGCGAGCGCACCCGCGCCGTGGTGCCGGTGGCCTTCTGGTGGGGTTTTGCCGGCGTGGGGGGCCTCTTGATCCTGGCGCTGGGCTTTGCCACGCTGCTGCGCCGCCAGGTCAATGAAAAAACCCGCCACCTGCACGAGAGCGAGGACAAGCTCAACACCATCCTCAACAGCGTGGAGTCGCACATCTACATCAAGGACCTGCAACTGCGCTACCGGTACGCCAACAACGTGCTGTGCGCGGCAGTCCACCGCAGCCCGGACGAGTTGATCGGCCTGGGCGATGCCGACCTGTTTGACGCATCCACCGCCGCGCATCTGGGGCGCAACGACCAGCGCGTGCTGAACCTGGGCGAGCGCGTGGCCGATGAGGAGACCGTGACCCAGATCGATGGCAGTGGCACCCGCACCTACCTGTCCATCAAACTGCCGCTGCGCCGCCCGGACGGCCAGGTCTATGCCCTGTGCGGCATCTCCACCGACATCACCGAACTCAAGAGCAACCGCGAGGCCATCCACCAACTGGCCTTTTACGACCCGCTGACCCAGTTGCCCAACCGGCGCCTGCTGATGGACCGCATCCAGCAGACCCTGGCGGCGCGGGAGCGTACGGCCCATGACGGCGCCCTGCTGTTCATTGACCTGGACCACTTCAAGACCCTGAACGACACGCTGGGCCACGACGTGGGCGACCTGCTGCTGCAGCAGGTGGCGCTGCGCCTGGCCCAGTGCACCCGCGACCAGGACACCCTGGCCCGCCTGGGCGGTGACGAGTTCGTGGTGGTGCTGCAGGACCTGAGCCCCGAGCCCCAGGAAGCGGCGCACCAGGCCAACAGCGTGGCGCAGAAGATCGTGTCCACGCTGGCTGAGCCCTATGCGCTGGGCAGCCAGCACTACCAGGGCACGGTCAGCGTCGGCATTGCCATGTTTTCGGACCCGCACAGCACGCAAGAAGAGCTGTTCAAGCGCGGCGACCTGGCCATGTACCAGGCCAAGGCCGATGGCCGCAACACGCTGCGCTTCTTCAACCCCGAGATGCAGGCCCGCATGACCGAACGCGTGGCGCTGGAGGCCGACCTGCGCGAAGGCCTGGCGCGCCAGGAGTTCCTGCTGCACTACCAGCCCCAGGTCAACAGCCAGGGCCAGTTGCTGGGCGCCGAGGCGCTGGTGCGCTGGCAGCACCCGCAGCGCGGCCTGGTGCCGCCCGGCCAGTTCATCAGCGAGGCCGAGGCCAGCGGGCTGATCCTGCCGCTGGGTCGCTGGATCTTGCAGGCCGCCTGCACCCAGCTGGTGGCCTGGGCCGCACAGCCTGCCATGGCCCACCTGAGTCTGGCCGTCAATGTCAGCGCGCGCCAGTTCCGCCACCCCGACTTTGTGCAGGAGGTGCTGGCCGTGCTGGACGCCACCGGCGCGCCGGCCGCACGGCTGGAGCTGGAGCTGACCGAGAGCCAGGTGGTGGACGATGTGGAAAGCGTAATCCAGAAGATGAACGGCCTGCGCAGCCGGGGCGTGCGCTTTTCACTGGATGACTTTGGCACCGGCTACTCCAGCCTGAGCCACCTCAAGCGCCTGCCACTGGACGCACTCAAGATCGACCAGTCCTTCGTGCGCGACCTGCTGACCGACCCGGACGATGCAGCCATCGTCCGCACCATCGTCGCACTGGGCCAGGCGCTGGAACTGGACGTGATTGCCGAAGGCGTGGAAACCGCCGAACACCTGGTAGCGCTCCAACAGCTCGGATGCCACCTGTACCAGGGCTACTTCCTGGCCCGCCCCGGCCCGGCGCAGGCGCTGGACAGCTGGCGCATGCCAACTGTGTGACCTGCGCACCACCCAACCGTACACCACCATGACCCGCCTGGTTCGCCCCGCCCCCATCCCGACCGACGCTGAAATCCACCGCCACCTGGCCCGCGCCGACTTTGCCGACGGCCACGCGGGCACGCTGCCGCCCGAGGCCGCCGCGCACAGTGCCCTGGCGCTGGCACTGCACACCTTCACCCAGTCACCCGCCTGGGTGGACGCGCTGATGCGTGCGCGCAACCGCCTGGTCGGCCTGTTTGGCCTGAAGGACCTGGGCGCCCTCAGCCAGGTGGCAGCCAACAAGTCACCCCAGGACTACCAGGTGGGCGACCGCGTCGGCATCTTCACGCTGCGCTACCTGAGCGCCGACGAGGTCATCCTGGGCGACTCGGACAAGCACCTGGACGTGCTGGTCTCGGTGTGCAAGCGCCCGCAGAGGGATACGACCCAGCTGGTGGTATCCACCGTGGTTCACGTGCACAACCGGCTGGGCCGGCTCTACATGCTGTTTGTCGGCCCGGCGCACAAAGTGATTGCGCCGGCCACGCTGCGCAGCGGGCTGCGGCGGCGTGTTGTTTGACGGTCGCCACCCAATCGGTGCAGCAGCACCCAGCGCGGACCGCACCCGTTGTATTGGCTATATATTTGATAGCACATTCTCTATATTCGACGAGGGCTAAGACCCGTTTTCTTATAAATCACTTGCCAGCGGGCTTGCCACGCATGGCTCCCACAGCCAGCGAACCCGACCGTTTGTTTGAGCCAGCACAAGTTTTGCAACCCACTGCCTCCTAGAATGATCTCAACCATTCCCAAAAAAAGGCTGCAGCGAACGATGACAGCCATGAGGGTTCGCCTGTCCAAGGAAAATCGCCATGTCTGACACCCCATCCAGCGCCGAGCGTCGCACCAACACCCAGCTGCGCACCATACTACCGGCGGCTTTTGAGGCATTGCGGCCGTTTTTTGAGGCCGCCAACCAGTGGGAGGGCCAATCCCACGAGCATCTGGCCTACCACACGCTCAAGGAGCATTTCCCCGAACTGAGTTCGCAGGATGTGTTCATTGTGGTGGCCACGTCGCGGCGCATTTTTGCCAGCGGCAAGTTTCCAGCCTCGCCTTGAAGCCCCGTCCCACCGTACACCCCGCACCGGAGAAGCCCCATGTTTGAATCCGCAGAAATTGGTCACAAGATCGACAAGGCCACCTTCAAGGCCGCCGTCCCCGCACTGCGCGCGGCGCTGCTGGAGGCCCAGGTCAGCCTGCAGGAGCACAAGAAGATTCCGGTGGTGGTGCTGATCAGCGGGCAGGACGGTGCCGGCAAGGGCGAAACCATCAACGTGCTGTACGAGTGGATGGACCCGCGCTTCATCTCAACACTGGCGTTCTCGCTGCCGACCGACGAGGAGCGCGAGCGCCCGCCGATGTGGCGCTATTGGCGCAGCCTGCCGCCCAAGGGGCGCGTCGGCATCTTCGCCGGCTCCTGGTATTCGGACCCGATCCGCGAGCGCATTCTGGACGAGGTGTCGCTCAAGGAGCTGGACGCCCAGGCCGACCAGATCAACCGCTTTGAGGCCATGCTGGTCAACGAGGGCGCGCTGGTGCTCAAATTCTGGTTCCACCTGACCAAGGAAGGCCAGGTCAAGCGGCTCAAGGCGCTGGAGAAAGACCCGCGCACCGCCTGGCGCGTGACGCAGTGGAACTGGGATCGCCTCAAGACCTATGACAAGCTGCAGGATGTGGCCGGCCACCTGCTGCGCCTGACCAATACGCCGTGGGCGCCCTGGGTCGTGGTGGAGGGTACCGATGACCGCTACCGCTCGCTCACCGTGGGCCAGATCCTGCTGGAAGCGCTGCAGAAAAAGCTGTCCAACAAGTCCGCGCAAAAGTCCCCGGTGGCACCGATGGTGCGCGTCAACACCGATGGCCGCACCGTGCTGTCGGAGCTGAACCTGGGTCTCAAGCTGGACGACAAGACCTATGAAGACGAGCTGGCCCGCTACCAGGGCCGCCTGTCGGAGCTGCTGCGCGACCCGCGCTTCAAGGGTCGCTCCCTGGTCTGCGCCTTCGAGGGGGCCGACGCCGCCGGCAAGGGCGGCGCCATCCGGCGCATTGGTGCGGCACTGGATGCGCGGCAATACCAGGTGATACCGGTGGCGGCGCCGACCGAAGAAGAGCGCGCCCAGCCCTATCTGTGGCGCTTCTGGCGCCATGTGCCGCGCCAGGGTCGTGTCGCCATCTTTGACCGCACCTGGTATGGCCGTGTGCTGGTGGAGCGGGTGGAAGGCTACTGCAACGAGAACGACTGGCTGCGCGCCTATACCGAGATCAACGACTTCGAGCACGAGCTGGCCGAGTCCGGTGTCATGGTGGTCAAGTTCTGGCTGCAGATCAGCCAGGAGGAGCAGTTGGCGCGCTTCAAGGCGCGCGAGCAGATTGCCTTCAAGCGCTTCAAGATCACGCAGGAAGACTGGCGCAACCGCGAGAAGTGGGACGCCTACCAGCAGGCCATCTGTGACATGGTGGAACGCACCAGCACCGGCAACGCGCCGTGGACGCTGGTGGAAGCCAACGACAAGAACTACGCCCGGGTCAAGATTCTGCGCACGCTGTGCGAACGCATCGAGGCCGAACTGGATGGCAAGGTGCCCAAGGGCGTGCAACCCCTGACAAAGAAGGCACGCAAGGTGGCCAAGAGCGAGTTTCCGACGGCGGAAACCGAAGGGGAAGGAAACGGCAAGTCCAAGGGCAAAGACAAGGACAAGAAGAAAAAGGCCAAGGACTAGCGCCCGGCCGAGGCCACCGGCAGCCAGACGGTCACCTGCAGACCCGGCTGGGCGTTGGCGATCTCCAGACGGCCCCCATGGGCCTGTGCCACCAGTTTGCACAGGTATAGCCCCAGGCCCACCCCGCCAGCCGTGCGGCCACGCGCTGTGTCCGGCCGGTAGAACGGCTCGGTCAGATGCGGCAGCGCCGAGGCCGCAACACCGGGGCCGAAATCACGCACCGTGATGCACACGGATGCGCCATCTGCTTGCGTCGCCAGTCCCAGGGTCAACCGGGTTGCTTGTCCCGCATCGGCGCTGTGGCGCAGCGCGTTGTCCAGCAGGTTGCGCAGCAGCAGGCGCATACGGGTGCGGTCCAGTTGCAGGACCGGCAGGCCGGAGGCCAGTTCCATCGCTATCGCTGCGGGCTGCGCAAGGGTGTCCACCACCTCGTGCACCAGCACTGCCAGATCGACTGCCTCCAGATGCAGGGCCGCGTGGCCCTGGCCCAGGCGTTCGCTCTCCAGAAGATCGGTCACCAGGTCGCGCATTTCGCCCAGGTCGCGCAGCAGGGCCTCGCGCCGGGGTGCCACGTCGTCGGTCTCGGGCAGCAGTTCGGTATTCAGGCGCGCGCGCGTCAGTGGGCTGCGCAGTTCATGGCTGATGGCCAGCAGCAGGCCGCGTTTGGCGTCCAGCATCTGGTGGATGCTGGATGCCATGGCATTCACATCGCCGGCCAGTTGGCCCAGCTCGTCACGGCGGCGAATCGGAATGGGCTCTCCAAAGGCCCCACCGCCAAAGCGCTGTGCCCCGGCGCGGATGTCATCCAGCGGCCGCAACAGGCGGCGCACATAGCCATAGGCCAGCGCGGTCAGCGCCAGAATGCCGGCCAGCGTGAACCAGCCCACGCGGTGCGGCCGGTTTTCCCAGGCGGTCACGCTGATACCCAGGTCAATGTGGTGGCCGTCTGCGGTGGTGCGCGACAGCAGGCGCGGCTCACTGTCCTGCCAGTCTTCGTTCTGGTTGCGGTAGCGCGGGAACCGTTCAGCCTGCGGCTCGCTCTGCCAGTTCACCTGCGGGCCTGAAATGCGCACACGCACCGGCAGACGCTGCGTCAGCGCCTGTGCCCGCTCGACACTGGGCGGGCTGCCAATCTCCGCCACCAGCCGGTCCACATAGTCCGCCACCAGCGGGCGGGCGGCCTCGCGCCAGCCCACGCTCAAGGCCTTTTGCATGCCAAAGAGGAAGGTGGCGGCCAAGGCCACACCCAGCACCAGAAACAGAGCCACCAGGCGCACGCGCAGCGAATGCCCCAGGGCATGGCGGGCACGCTTGTCCCAGCGTTGACCCGGCCTACCCACGCAACGGCTCCCCGGTGCTGGCCCGCAGCGCCAAGGCGTAGCCGGCATTGCGCAAGGTCTTGATGGGTTCCAGCGGTTCGAGTTTCTTGCGCAGGCGGCTCACCACAATGTCCACGGCACGGGTGTACAACTCGGCATCGTGGCCGCGCAGCTGGTTCAGGATGTCGTCCCGGTTGAAAACTTTGCCGGGCTCGCGTGCCAGCAGGTGCAGCAGATCGAATTCGGTACTGGTCAGCTCCACCACGGCGCCCAGGCACTGGACGGTGCGAGTGGCAGGGTCTACGCAGAGGCCTTCAAATTGCAGGCGTCCGTCCTGCGCGGGAACAGCGCCTGCACCAACCGCGGGCTGGCGACGGCGCATCACGGTTTGCAGGCGCGCCAC
>JAVBYK010000460.1 GCA_030824095.1 bacterium | reverse complement strand
GCCTGCGAAACCGACTTGGCCAATCGCTGCGACTGCATCAGCGCCTGACCGGTTGCACCCAGCTGCTGGGCCACCTTGTCCGACTGGTTCAGCGCATAGACACCGACACCCACCAGCAACAGCAACGACGCCCCGAGCAGTGCGAACAGCGTGCGCTGTTGTTGCACCACGGTCCGACTACCCAGGCCGGGAATGGCCACCAGATCACCCGCAAGAGCTTGTGGCTGGTCCACGCTCTCGACCTCGCGCTGGGGCGCGCCGCGCTGCGCCACTACCGGAGACTCCGCCTCCTGGACCGTTTCTCCACCCACGATGCCCGACGAGTCATCTGGCATGGCCAGACTCAACCGAGAATCCAGTTCGGACTCGGATGGCTTTTTAGCGAAGAGATTTTTCAGTTGATCGACGACGGACATGGTGAAGCCTTACGGATGTTCTAAGCGCTGATACTCAAGAATTGAGGGGTTTGGGACAAGATGCGCAAGTCAATTTCCTGCCACTGCTCGCCCGAAGAATCCAGAAACTGGTTGCCGAAATAGGCCGGAGCCCCCGGGTCGGCAGGCGACGAGGAGGCAAAGGCCTCTACACCGCGCAGGCCCAGCAAACCATCAACCTGCAAGGCGCAATTCACCTCCAGCGCGGAATTCAGGGTGACAACGCTGGGGTCCTGGGAAGCGGGCTCCAACCGCGTGGTGCCGGTATCGGTCGCGATGAACGCAGCCAGATCCACCACCCCGTAGAGGCCGCCCCGGATATTGAGTACGCCACGAAACCATTCGCGCGCGTAGGGAACCGCCTGGAGATTGGCCAGCGGGAATATCTCTCCCGACTGGCCCAACGGGAACAGCAGGTTTTTTCCGCCAACCCGAACAGCCAGCCATGCCACGGACACGCCCTCCGAACGGGCTGCCTGCAAACGACTAGCGAGTCGAGCCTGGAGTTCTCTGAGTGCTTCGCGATTGGCCATGAGATCGCAGAATCAACCCAGGGCCTTGATTTTGGCGAACAGCTCAGCGGGGTCCACCGGCTTGGTGATGTAGTCCTTGGCGCCCTGGCGCATGCCCCACACACGGTCAGTTTCCAGATTCTTGCTGGTGCAGATAAAAATGGGAATCTCGGTGTACTCAGGGGTGCGGTTGATGGCCCGGGTCAACTGGAAACCATTCTGTCCTGGCATCACGACGTCCATCAAAATCAGATCGGGTTTTTCTTCCGTGAGGCGCTTGAAAGCTTCGTCGGCGTTCTCTGCCGAACGCACCACATAGCCGTTCTTCTGCAGCAGATCCGTCAGGAACATGATCTCGGTTTTTGAATCGTCAACGATGAGTACTTTATTTATTGCCATCAATTAGCTCCTTGCACAACTGCTCCGAATTGCCGCACGGCCTGCAGCAACTGATCTTTGGTGAACGGTTTGGTGAGATAGTCCTGCGCGCCCACCATACGGCCACGTGCCTTGTCAAAGACACCATCCTTGGACGATAACATCACCACCGGGACACCGGAATATTTCGCATTGCGTTTGATGATGGCGCAGGTCTGATAGCCATCCAGGCGGGGCATCAGGATGTCGCAAAAGATCAATTGCGGCTGGTAGTCATTGACCTTGGCCAGCGCATCAAACCCATCCTCGGCCAGCATCACGTCATGGCCACCCTGTTTGAGGAAGATCTCCGCACTGCGGCGAATCGTATTGCTGTCGTCAATGACCAGAACTTTGACACTGGGTGCTGCGGTACTCAAAAGGCATTGCTCCTGATCATGTGTGGACGGTTAGCCATTCAAATCTGAACCATTTCAAAATCTTCTTTGCGTGCGCCGCACTCCGGACACGTCCAATTCATGGGCACATCGGCCCAACGGGTGCCCGGCGCAATGCCATGTTCGACGGCTCCCACCGCCTCGTCATAGATCCAGCCGCAAATCAGGCACATCCATGTTTTAGTATCGCTCACAGCTTAAAGGGCCTTCGAATAGAATGCAAGGATTGTATAGAAGCAGCATCAGCAAAACGCCGCTAGCGCGCACAAACTTCGCCATTCTGTCTGATGACAAACCCTAAGACAGGCTCATCCATGTCGGCTCTTCCAGATACCACCATCGAGATCGAATCTGAGGATGACGGGCCCATCGGTTGTGTCATGGTCTTCAACGCCAACGACCCCAGTGGCGCCGGCGGCATCACGGCGGACATCACGGCCATTGCCTCGGTCGGGGCGCACGCACTTCCCATCATCACCGGCGCCTACGCCCGCGACACCGCCGAGGTATACGACCACTTCTGCATGGACGACGAGGCTGTGATCGAGCAGGCCCGCGCCATTCTGGAAGACGTGCCGGTGCAGGTCATCAAGGTGGGATTTGTCGGCTCGCCCGAGAACCTCAGCGGCATCGCCGAACTGGCCTCTGACTATGCCGACATCCCGCTGGTGGCCTACATGCCCGATCTGTCCTGGTGGCAGGATGACCAGATTGACCAGTATCAGGACGCACACACCGAGTTGCTGCTGCCGCTCACCACTGTGTTGGTTGGAAACCACAGCACCCTGTCCCGCTGGCTGCTGCCGGACTGGAGTGCCGAGCGCGGCCCGACCGCACGCGACATTGCCCGCGCGGCCAACGCGTTCGGCGTGCCCTACACCCTGGTGACCGGCATCCCCCTGCCCGAGCAATTCATTGAGAACACGCTGTGCAGCCCGACATCGGTGCTGTGCAGCAACAAGTTCGAGCGCTTCGAGGCCGTGTTTTCCGGCGCCGGCGACACACTGTCGGCCGCCCTGGCGGCCCTGATTGCCAGTGGCACCGAGCTGTCGGAGGCCACCGACGAAGCCCTGAGCTATCTGGACCGCTGCCTGGAAAGTGGCTTCAGGCCGGGCATGGGCAATGTGCTGCCCGACCGCCTGTTCTGGGCCCACCCCGAGCCAGACGACGAAGAGCCCCAAGACTCCTCCTTTGAAATCTCACCCAATGACACCCGACACTGACCGCAACCTGCAACTGTTCCAACGCGCCCAAAAGGTCATCCCCGGCGGCGTCAATTCCCCCGTGCGCGCCTTCAAGGCCGTGGGCGGCACGCCCCGATTTGTATCCCGTGCGCAAGGTGCCTATTTTTGGGATGCCAATGACAAGCGCTACATCGACTTCATCGGCTCCTGGGGACCGATGATCCTGGGGCATGGCCACCCCGCCGTCGTCGAGGCCGTGGAAAAGGCCTGCCTGGAAGGCTTCTCCTTCGGCGCACCGACCGAGCGCGAGGTCGAGCTGGCCGAGGAAATCCTGAGCCTGGTTCCCAGCATGGACATGGTGCGTTTGGTGAGCAGCGGCACCGAGGCTGGCATGAGCGCCATCCGCCTGGCGCGTGGCGCCACAGGCCGCACCAAGATCCTCAAATTTGAAGGTTGCTACCACGGCCACGCCGACGCCCTGCTGGTCAAGGCCGGCTCCGGCCTGGCCACCTTTGGCAACCCCACCAGCGCCGGCGTGCCCAACGAGGTCGTGCAACACACCCTGGTGCTGGAGTACAACAACGTGGCACAGCTGGAAGAAGCCTTCGCCCTGCACGGCAAGGACCTGGCCTGCCTGATCATCGAACCGATTGCCGGCAACATGAACTTTGTGCGCGCCTCCGTCCCCTTCATGCAGCGCTGCCGCGAACTGTGCACCGAGCACGGCGCCCTGCTGATTCTGGACGAAGTGATGACGGGTTTTCGCGTGGCCTTGGGCAGCGCGCAAAGTGTCTATGCCAAGTCCATCCCCGGCTTTGCGCCGGACATCACCGTCATGGGCAAGGTCATTGGTGGCGGCATGCCGCTGGCAGCCTTCGGCGCCAAGCGCGGCATCATGGAAATGATGGCACCCCTGGGCCCGGTCTACCAGGCCGGCACGCTGTCGGGCAACCCCATCGCCACCGCCTGCGGCCTGGCCACACTGCGCGAGATCCAGAAGCCCGGCTTCTACGAAGCATTGGGCGCCAAGACCCAGAAGCTGATGACAGGCCTCAAGGGCGCAGCCGACGCGGCTGGAGTCCCGTTCAGCGTGGATTCCGAAGGTGGCATGTTCGGCTTCTTCCTGTTCGATGCCCTGCCGCAGAACTACGCCAAGGTCATGACCACCGACAACAAACGCTTCAACACCCTGTTCCACGGTATGCTGGACCGCGGCGTGTACTTTGCTCCAGCGCTGTACGAAGCCGGCTTCATGAGCGCGGCCCACACCGAGGCGGACATTGCCGAGGCGGTCGCCGCGGCAGCCGATGTTTTCAAATTGCTATAACAATAATAGCAATCTAATCATATTCCACGAGGGCTGGGCGCCAATTTGGCATCCAGCCTTTTTTGTGGAGGCACGCTTCAGACCATGAGTTCACGAAGGGTGGCGCACACCGATAGCAGTTGCGGCCCATTCATGCGGCCCAGGATATTTCGGACAACCGTGCCCATCACCTTTTGAACACCCACCAGCCCCAGCGACGCGGACTGCTGGACGACAAAGCCCGCCTTGGTGGCCTTGAGCGAGCGCAGAAAAAAGTAGTCCATGCCGCTGTCAACCAGCTCCAGAATCAGGTCGGTCAACGCTCCGCAATGCTCCGTCGGATCGTCACTGGTCTCAACGGTGGCAAGCACTTTCAGTGTTTTGGCGCGTAGTTGCTTCGAGTGGTAGAAGCGAAGATACGGCTCCGAAGACACCTTGGTTGGAGCGGCTGACTGGGCGGCAGGTTTGGCGCGGGCCGGAGCCGCGCGTTTGGCAGGAGTGGTCATGCGACCCATGATACGCCGCGCACAAAAAGCAAAACCTGCAAAAACCGCTACTGATTTTGTAGCTGCTTATGCAGGTTCTGCGAGGGCCAGAGGCCCAAATGATCAAAAACTCAATGGCGGAAGTGGCGCACGCCGCTGAACACCATGGCCACGCCGCGCTCGTTGGCGGCGGCGATCACCTCATCGTCGCGCATGGAGCCACCGGGCTGGATGACACAGGTGGCACCGGCATCAACGACCACGTCCAGTCCATCGCGGAACGGGAAGAAGGCATCGCTGGCCACCACCGTGCCGGCCAGGCTCAGATTGGCGTGACCGGCCTTGATGGATGCAATGCGCGCGGAGTCCAGACGGCTCATCTGGCCGGCGCCCACGCCCATGGTCATGCCGCCCTTGCAGAAGACGATGGCGTTGGACTTGACGAACTTGGCCACGTTCCAGGCAAACAGCAGATCGTTCAGTTCGTCCTGGGTCGGCTGCTTGGTGGTAACCACCTTCAGGTCGGCCAGCGTCAACTCGTGGTTGTCGGCGGTCTGCAGCAGGATGCCAGAACCGATGCGCTTCATGTCCATGGCGTTACGGCCGTTGTCCCAATCGCTGGAGCCGCCCTTGGGCAAAGCGATCTGGAGAATGCGCACATTGATCTTGGTCTTGAACACTTCCAGCGCCGCAGGCGTGAAGCTGGGGGCCATCAGCACTTCGACAAACTGCTTGGAGATCTGCTGGGCAGCAGCTTCGTCCAGCTCGGTGTTCAGGGCGATGATGCCGCCAAACGCGCTGGTGGGGTCGGTCTGGAAGGCCTTGCTGTAGACCTCCAGTGCATTGGCGCCCACGGCCACGCCGCAGGGGTTGGCGTGCTTGACGATGACGCAGGCCGGTGTGTTCGTGAAGCTCTTCACACACTCCCAGGCCGCATCGGCGTCGGCAATGTTGTTGTAGGACAGTTCCTTGCCCTGCAACTGCTTGGCGGTGACCAGCGAGCCGGGCGCGGGAGCCAAGTCGCGGTACAGCGCGGCGCTCTGGTGCGAGTTCTCGCCGTAGCGCAGATCCTGCACCTTGATGAAGCGGCCATTGCTCTGACCGGGAAACAGGTCCAGCTTGGGCGCTTCGGCGTCGGCCGGAGCGTCCTCACCCACTTGCACGGCGGAGAGGTAGTCGCTGATGGCGCCGTCGTACTGGCTGATGCGGTTGAACGCGGCCACACCCAGGGCGAACTTGGTCTTGCGCGAGACCTGGCCATTGGCCTTGAGTTCGGTAATGACGGTGGCGTATTGCGACGCGTCGGTCAGCACCGCCACATCCTTCCAGTTCTTGGCGGCGCTGCGCACCATGGCGGGGCCGCCGATGTCGATGTTCTCGATGGCGTCTTCCAGCGTGCAGCCAGCCTTGGCCACGGTGGCCTCAAACGGGTACAGGTTGACCACCAGGAAGTCGATGGTGCCGATGGAATGTTCCTTCAGCGCGGCCATGTGCGCGGGCACATCGCGGCGCGCCAGCAGGCCGCCGTGCACGCGCGGGTGCAGGGTCTTGACGCGGCCGTCCAACATTTCGGGGAAGCCCGTCATCTCCGCCACTTCGGTGACCGGCAGGCCCTTCTCAGCCAGCAGCTTGGCGGTGCCGCCGGTGGAGAGCAGCTTGACGCCCTGGGCGTGCAGTTGTTGCGCGAGTTCGACGATGCCGGATTTGTCCGAGACGGAAAGCAGTGCTTGCATGGTGGG
>JAVBYK010000432.1 GCA_030824095.1 bacterium | reverse complement strand
GCGGCCTGTGCGGCGTCCACGTGCAGCAGCACCCCTTTGGCGCGGCAGATTGCACCAATTTTGGCCACGTCCTGGATCACGCCGGTTTCGTTGTTGACCATCATCACCGAGGCCAGCACGGTATCGGGGCGCAGCGTCGCGGTAAATGCGTCCAGATCCAGCAGGCCGCTGGGCAGCACTGGCAGCACGGTCACTTCAAAGCCCTCACGCTCCAGCTCGCGCATGCTGTCCAGCACGGCCTTGTGTTCGGTGGCCACGGTTACTAGGTGTTTGCCTTTGCCTTTGTAGAAATGGGCCGCGCCCTTGATGGCCAGGTTGTTGGATTCGGTGGCGCCGGATGTCCACACGATTTCGCGGGGGTCGGCATTGACCAGTGCGCTGACCTGCTCGCGGGCCAGCTCCACCGCCTCGTCGGCCGCCCAGCCAAAGGCGTGGGAGCGGCTGGCCGGGTTGCCATACAGGTCCGTCAGGTAGGGGATCATCTTGCGGGCCACACGCCGGTCCACCGGCGTGGTGGCTGCGTAGTCCAGGTACACAGGCCGGGCGGAACTGGTGTTGGCGTGGTCGCGGCTGGGGTCCGACATGGCAGGCTCCTGAAAAAGGGTGGACGCAGGCTGTTTCGCAATTTCGGTGCCATGCTGAATTCGGCGCAAACCGGGTCGTTTGGCGTGCCGATTGTTGTTTTTGTCAGGCTGGCAGGGCGTGCCGGGCGGATGCCGTGTGTGGTTTGTCACAACGCCGTCTGTCGCATATCCGGCAAAGAAATCGGGGCCAGGTCCAGCTTGGTGCGCTTCTTGCATGAAGCCTGCCAGTGGCGCTTGCAACGGCAGGCGGCTGCGTTAACCGGAGATCAATATGGTGAACACACAAACGATTGAATCCCGGCGTGAGCTCAATGCGATTTACGAGGTCAGCAAGACGCTGGCAACGTCGCTGGATGTGGCCAAGACGTTTCGTGAGGCATTGAATTATTTGCTGCACGCCTTCGACTGGCGGCGCGCCTTCGTGGTGCTGTCAGAGTCGGACGGTCGCCTGCGCGGCGTCTGCGCGGTCGGCCTGACCCGCGAAGAGCAGCAACGGCTGCAATTCCAATCCGGCGAAGGCATCGTGGGCCGCGTGTTTGCCAACGGCATCCAGGTCATCGTGCCGGACGTGCGTTCGGAGCCCCTGTTCCTGAACCGCACCGGTGGCGCCGACCAGACCCCCGGTGTGCCGGTGGCCATGCTGGTCACGCCCATCCGCGCGGACCGCCGCACCGTCGGCGTGCTGGCGGTGGACTGCCTGAATCCCGACGAAGGCCGCGGTTTCTCCAACGACCTGCAGGTGCTGAAGATGGTGGCCACTCTGATGGGGCAGGCCCTGCTGCTGCAGCGCAGTGTCAGCGCCGCGCACGACAGCCTGCAGGACGAGGTGCGCCGCATGGACAAGATGCTCAAGCCGCACCACCAGATTGACCAGGTGGTCGGTATTTCCAAACCCATGCTGGAGGTGTTTGAGCAAGTCCACCAGGTGGCGCCATCGCGCACCACCGTGCTGCTGCGTGGCGAGAGCGGAACCGGAAAGGAAGTCATTGCCCGGGCCCTGCACAACCTGTCACCGCGCAAGAACGCCGCCTTTGTGCGCGTCAATTGCGCGGCCCTCACCGAGTCGCTGCTGGAAAGCGAGCTGTTCGGCCATGAGAAAGGCTCCTTCACCGGCGCCCAGGGTCAGCGCAAGGGCCGCTTCGAGATGTCCAACGGCGGCACGCTATTTCTGGATGAAATCGGCGACATCTCGCCGTCCTTCCAGGCCAAGCTGCTGCGCGTGTTGCAGGAGCGCGAGTTTGAACGGGTGGGCGGCAGCACCGTCGTCAAGGTGGATGTGCGCCTGATCCTGGCCACCAACCGCAACCTGGAACGCATGGTGCAGGCCGGAGAGTTCCGCTCCGACCTGTATTTCCGCATCAACGTGGTCAGCATCCAGCTGCCACCGCTGCGCGAGCGGCGCGAAGACATTCCTGCCATGGCGACCCACTTCCTGGATCGCTTCAACCAGGAGAACGGCCGCACCACCCGCTTCAGCCCCGCCGCCATGCGCGTGCTGACCAGCTGCTACTGGCCCGGCAATGTGCGCGAGCTGGAAAACTGCGTGGAGCGCACCGCCACCATGGCACACGATGACGTCATTTCCGACCTGGCCTTCCGCTGCCAGGGCAACCGTTGCCTGACCCAGGTGCTGCACCACATCGAGCGCGTGGACGCTGTGCGCACGGTGCCGCTGGCCGATATACCGATTGCCGAAGTGCCGATGGCTCCGCCGGCTGCGGCGCCCGCTTCATCTACCCCTGCTGCTGCGGACAACCCGATTGCCGAGGCGCCTGCGGCAGCCACACCGGCACACGACGACGATGGCAAGCCCGAAGGCGAGCGCGAGCGCCTGGTCTGGGCCATGGAGCGCTGCGGCTGGGTCCAAGCCAAGGCCGCGCGTCTGCTGAAGATATCGCCACGGCAGATGGGGTATGCGCTGCAGAAGAATGGAATTGAGGTGCGCAAGTTCTGACTTGCCTTTGACGCTTCGAGGTTCAAGGATCTGTTGGCCCGTGTGGCGAACGGTAGGTCGTTTTTGCGTGATCGATTCCAACCGTTACGATTGCCATGACGTCCCCACTCTTCCAGAAAGAACAATCCATGCAGGTCTACATTGCAGGCACAGGGAAACTTGCAACGGAGTTAATAGAAAAGCTCTCCCCTCGGAACGATCTATTCATTTCCCGGTGGCCCTGTGAATCCCCACCGCATGCCCGCAGCATTGTGATTCACGCTGGATCCGGTCGAGAAATTGGCGCCATTGCGCAGTTCTGCTCAAGCACATTCTCAGTGCTGCTCGAACTCTCCACGGGCTCTTCGCTAGAAGGCATACATCCAAGCTTTCCCATCGTCCTCTGCCCAAACACAAACATCCTCATGCTCAAGTTCATGTGCATGCTGGAACAATCCGGCGCGATGTTCAAGGGGTGCGAAATCCAGATAACCGAGTCACATCAAGCATCAAAAACCTCATTACCCGGAACGGCAGTCCAGATGGCAAATGCACTTGGCATCTCGGAATCTCAGATCACTTCGGTACGCAACGGGTTGCAGCAAGTGAGCGAACTACACATACCCCATGAGCACTTAGCTCGGCATGCATTCCATCACATCAACATTCACGACGGGCCGTGCGCGATCTCTATGGAAACACGGGTGTATGGAGATTCTCCGTATGCCAGCGGAGTGCAACAGATCATTGGTGCCATTGACCAGAGAGAGCTGCAAGCCCGTGTTTACTCAATTACCGAGTTCATCAAAAATGGTTGGGTGTAACCCAGCCCGCCAACTCCCAGTGTCATCTTTGTCGCATCACTGACAGACACCCCCAGTAGACCGGCCACCCAGCCCGGCCCAATGTGCCACATCCTACAAAGGATGGGCCAAAAACAGTGGTTTTCGGGTGGCATGGATTTGGCTATAGATCCCTTGTGCGACTGCAGTCGGTCGCGAGAAGGGTATCCATGCAGCAAGCGACGACCTATGTCAGCATCGGCCAGATCAAACCGCTGGGCGCCAAGCTCGATGTGCCTGCCGCCGGCGGCTGTTCCACCCAGGGTGGCGAGGGCAAGGCCAGTTGCGGTTCCTCTGATGGACCCGATGACATGCCCCAGGAGATCTGGGACAAGGTCAAGAACCACCCCTGCTATTCCGAGGAAGCCCACCACCACTTCGCGCGCATGCACGTGGCGGTAGCGCCGGCCTGCAACATCCAGTGCAACTACTGCAACCGCAAGTACGACTGCAGCAATGAGTCCCGCCCCGGCGTGGTGTCGCAAAAGCTCACGCCCGAGCAGGCCGTGCGCAAGGTCGTTGCCGTGGCCAGCGAGATTCCGCAGATGACCGTGCTGGGCGTGGCAGGCCCGGGCGATGCGCTGGCCAATCCGGCCAAGACGTTTGAGACCTTCCGCATGCTGCAGCAGCAGGCGCCCGACATCAAGCTGTGCATCTCCACCAATGGGCTGGCACTGCCGGACTATGTGGATGAGATCTGCAAGTACAACGTGGACCACGTCACCATCACCATCAACATGGTGGACCCAGCGGTGGGCGAAAAAATCTATCCGTGGATTTTCTGGAATCACAAGCGCGTCACCGGTTATGAGGCCGCCAAGATCCTGCACGAGCGCCAGATGCTGGGGCTGGAGATGCTGACCGCGCGCGGCGTGCTGACCAAGATCAACTCGGTGCTGATCCCCGGCATCAATGACCAGCACCTGATGGACGTGAACCGCGAGGTGAAGAAGCGCGGCGCCTTCCTGCACAACATCATGCCGCTGATCTCCGAGGCCGAGCACGGCACGGTGTTTGGCCTGACGGGCCAGCGTGGCCCCAGCGCCTCCGAACTCAAGGCCGTGCAGGATGCCTGTATGGGCGGTGCGAACCTGATGCGCCACTGCCGCCAATGCCGCGCAGACGCGGTCGGCCTGCTGGGCGAGGACCGCAGTGAGGAATTCACGCTGGACAAGCTTGACCAGATGGACGTGGTCTACGACCTGGAGAAGCGCCGTCTTTACCAGGAACAGGTCGAGGTGGAGCGCCAGGCGCAGCACGCCGCCAAGCAGCAGGCCCTGGCCGCTGCCAACGCCGTGCCGGCAGCGCAAGACCTGCAGGTGATGGTGGCCGTGGCCACCAAGGGCGGTGGCCGTGTCAACGAGCACTTTGGCCACGTCACCGAGTTTCAGATTTATGAGGTCTCCAGCGCACAGGCCTTGTTCGTCGGGCACCGCCGCGTCGACCAGTACTGCCAGGGCGGTGCTGGTGATGATGAGCAGTTGCCGTCCGTCGTGCGCGCCATCAACGACTGCCATGCGGTGCTGGTGGCCAAGATCGGTGCCTGCCCCAAGGACGAGCTGTCACAGGCCGGCATTGAGCCGGTGGACCAGTATGTTGGCGAGTTCATCGAGAAGGCTGCGCTGGACTGGTTCAACGACTACCGCGCGCGCATTGCCAGTGGAGCCATCGTGCACCAGAGCCGGGGCGACGCCCAGATTCGCCAGGGCGCCTACACCAGCTTTGCCACTGGTGTGCCGCTGGCCGCATAAGCATTTCCATCCACACCCACAACCCTAACGGAGAGTCACCATGGCCCACAAAATCATCATTTCGACCTGCACCGCTTGCTCGGCCTGCGAACCCGAGTGCCCCAACGTCGCCATCCGCGAGAAAAACGGCACCTACGTCATCGACCCCAAGAAATGCACCGACTGCGATGGCCACTACGACACGCCCCAGTGCGTGGCGGTGTGCCCGGTGGACGGCTGCATTGTGAAAGTCTGATCATGCTGCCCAACGTCACCATCACCCCCGCTGCGGCCAAGTTCATCAACCGCATCGTGCGCTTCTCCGGCCTGGCGGCCGGCGCGGGCCTGCGCCTGTCGGTGGCGCCGGGCGGCTGCTCCGGCTATTCGTCCGAGTTCAGCGCCGAGCAGGCTCCGCAAGCGGGTGAGCAGCTGCTGGAGGTCGGTGGCGTGCGCCTGTTTCTGGGAGCCGAGAGCCGGCTGATGCTCAACGGCATCACCATCGACTTTGTCGAGACCGCCACCCAGTCGGGCCTGACGTTTACTGATCCGAACAAGGCCGCCTGCGCCTGCAGCACCGCTGAGGCGGGTGCGCCCAGCGGTGTGACCAAGATCGAGATCGGCTCCATCACGCGCGGCCGCCCGGCGGCGCCGACGCCTGCGGCCTGACCCGCAGCGAGCGCACCATGAACGTGGACAGCCTGCGCTCAGCCAATGACCTGGCGGCCTTTGCCGACGGTGCCATCGGTGGGGGCCTGAGTCCGCAGGTGAGTGCGCTGATTGCACGGGCTGGGGAGTTGCGCCAGCAGCCAGAGGAAGCCTTGGCCTTGCTGGAACAGGCCCAGGCCGCCGCGCCACGCCACCCAGCACCGTTGATTGCGCTGTACCGCTTCCATTTCTATGGCCACCAGTTGGTGCAGGCCCGTGCGGTGGGTGAAGACGCCCTGGCCATTGCCCGCACGGCGCTGGGGCCGGACTTTGGTGACGAGCCGCCAACGGATGACGCCACCCGGCACGATGCCGCCGTGCGTTTCTACCTGTTCACGCTCAAGGGGTTGGCCTACCTGAACATGCGGCTGGGCGCCATGGAAGAGGCCCATGTGCTGCTGAAAGAGTTGCGCCGCCTGGATCCCCTCGACCATGTGGGTGGCGCCGTGTTGCTGCATGTGCTCACGCGCCATGAGAAGGGCGAGACCAGCGACGCCATTTCCGGCTACCCGGCGCGCGGCTGGGGTGGCATTGCACCATGAGCACCTCCACCATCCATCGCAAGGTACGCGCGCCGCAGGACGACATCCCGGCGCAGCACTGGCAGGGCGGCCCCATCCGCTGCGGCGCCTGCGAATACGCGCAATTGCGTGCCCGGGACGGTGAGGCCGGCTGCGAGCCGGGCTATGCCTGCATGCAGGATGTGTATGCGCG
>JAVBYK010000072.1 GCA_030824095.1 bacterium | reverse complement strand
CTGCGTGAGGAAGTCCAGGCGCAGCGCGCCGCAGAGGACTTGAAAGCGTTGTACACCGTGACCAACCAGAACCAGAAGGGCCTGATCGAGCTGGCTGCCAAGGTGGAGCGCGCGGAGTCTGAGCGCTATGCCAATGGACTGGTCTACACACTGATCGCTCTGTGGGTGGTGTCCCTGGCGGCTCTGGTCTGGATGTGGCAGCGCATGCATGCCGTGCAGGTGGTGCCGGACTGGCGCAAGGGCCAGGACGCGGATGACAGCCTGATGGCCGAACTGGTGGAAGCCAAGTCAAAGAAGCGCCGCGCCACACCGCCGGCGCAGCCACCCGTGGCGCCCGCGCCGCAGGCTGCGGCACACGAGCAGGCACCTGTCGCTGAGGCGCAGCAGCCGGTGGCGGCGCCAGTGACAAAGGCAAGCGCCAGGACCCGTGCGTCCGCGACTCCACTGACTGAGGTGGACTTTGACCTGGACCTGATCGACTCACCCTGGAACGAACACCTGCGTGCACCGGCTCCAACGCCAGCACCCGCGCCCGCCCATGACCCCTGGGCAGCGCCGGCTGCAGCCGCCCCATCGGCCTGGCGCACGCTGGAGGCGCCGACCTTGCCGAGCGCAACACGGAGCGCCTCGCAGGGATCGTCGCACGGCACCATCGATTTCTCCGTGAGCATGTCGCCGATCCTGCGTTCCATCGATACCGAGGAGCTGGAAGACGTCCGCCACCAGGCCGAATTCTTCGTGTCCCTGGGGCAGCATGACAAGGCCATCGACATCCTGACCACCCGCATCGCCCAGTGTGGCGAGTCCAGTCCGCTGGTCTGCCTGGATTTGCTGAAGATCTACCACGCCCTGGGGCGCGAGCCCGAGTACACCTTCATGCGCACCGAGTTCCAGCACTGGTTTACCGGTCGCGTTCCCGACTTTGCCGACTTTGGTAACGAGGGCCGCGCGCTGGACCGCTACCCGCAGGTGATGGAGCGCATCGTCAAGCTCTGGCCGGGTGCACGCGTGCTCGAATACATCGAAGAGTGCCTGTACCACCACACCGGGGCTTCGGATGGGCAGGACTTTGATCTGCAGGCCTACCGCGACCTGCTGCTGCTGCACACGGTGGCCAAGCGCATCATGCGCATGGCCAGCGAGGGGGGTGACCCGGACAGCTACATCCCCGATGTGGTGCGCATTCCGGCGCGCGCGCAGAGCAACATGATTCTGGACACCCCGGACAGCCGCCGCGCGCCCACCCGCCGCGCGCCCACCCACCGCGCGGGCGCCCATCAGCGCTGGGGAGCGCCCTCACACGATGCAGAGGGTGCGCACGACCCGCAGGCGGAGGTCGAAACCCGTGGCGCTCCCTTGGGTCCGATGAAGGTGCCACCAGCGCCCCCACAGGCAGAAGACCCGGTTGCCGATGCGGACGCGGAGCAGGACCATCTGACGGACTTCAATTTCCTGAACCTGCGCTGAGTAGTGCGCAGGCCTTGCGCAGTCACGGCATGGCCGCAGGTGGCATGTCGGGTGGCGTTTCCTCGGGTGGTGGCATGGACTCCAGTGCCAGCGCGTGTTCCAACTGGTCCAAGCGCTGCAGCAGTGCCTGTGCCTGTGCGCGCAGCTGGGCGTTGCCGCTCTCCAGCACTTCGGTTGCCAGCTCGCGTGCCTCGGGCCACAGATCCAGTGCCTCGGATTCCTGGGCCAACGCCAGAGTGATCGAATAGTCGGGCTCGCCGGGGCGTGCGTGCACCAGCTCGGGTTCCGGCTCTGGTTCAGGCTCGGGCTCGGGCTCGGGCTCCAGCAATACCGGGGTAGGCTGGTCAACCGGCTCGAAGACGGGTTCAGGTGCCGGTTCCGGCGGTGGTGCGGGCTCTGGCTCCAGCTCAAAGTCCAGCGCAATGTCCAACTCCTCGGGCTCGTGCTGCGGCGCCGGGCTGGCCGCTGGTTCCGGTGCTGCCATGATGGGTGTGATGGGAATAGGCCCGGACATCACCTCCACGCCATCCAGCGGGTGGGGCGTGTCCTGATCCAGCCAGGCGCGCACACTGGGAACCGGGCTCTGCTCCTCTTCACGTTCCAGTTGCAGGGAACGGGCTTCGCGCTTTTCGGCCAGAGACTTGCGCACGCGCACCACTTCGCTGGCGGCGGCCTCGGAGTCAAAGCCCAGATTCGGGTCGTGGCGCGCAAACAGGCTTTCCGGGTTTTCGCTCTGTGGAACGTCCAGCGGCACAAGCCCCGAGGGCTGGGCGCGGATGGCGGCGAACTTGGCGGCAATGGGGTCGGCCGACTTGGCGCGTTTGCGCAGGGTGGGTCCATCACCCGCACCGGCACCCGCTCCCAGGCTCTCCTGCAGACGGGCTTGCGGGCGAATCCACAGATACCACCAGAGCAGGGCCACGGTCAGGCCCAGCCCGGCCGTCACTCCAACCAGCGTGGTGTCCATCGTGGGCATTTCAGGCAGGGAGATCTGCAGGGCCTCCAGTGGGCCGGTGGTCTCGCGGCTCTGCACCTGCTGGATGGCCTTCTGGGTTGCCTGCGCCTGCTGCTGCAGGGCTTTGATGTCGGATTCCAGCCGATCCCACGCGCCGGCACCACCCGCGCTGTCGCTCGGTGGCAGGGACGAAGAGGCTGGCAGTGAAGGCGAAGTAGACAAGATAGGGATACCAGGCTGCGCCGAATGATAGTCCACATCCGGGCCCGCCCCGTAGAATGGTTTGCTCCCCCTTCACCGTGTTTTCCCGAGGTTCCATGCCATCCACTTCCGACGTCCGCATCCGCAGCGTGCGACCCCTGATCTCCCCCGCCATTCTGGAAGACGAGTTGCCACTGCCGCCCCAGGCCGAGACCTTCATCCAGGGCGCCCGCCAGGGCGTGGCCCGCATCGTGCTGGGCCAGGACGACCGGCTGCTGGCCATCGTCGGCCCCTGCTCGGTGCACGATCCCGCGTCGGCACGCGAATACGCGGAGAAGCTGGCGCCGGTGGCCGCGCGCCTGTCGCAGGACCTGCTGGTGGTGATGCGGGTGTACTTTGAAAAACCCCGTACCGTGGTCGGCTGGAAGGGCCTGATCAACGACCCCGGCCTGGATGGCAGCTTCCAGATCAACCGCGGCCTGCGCCTGGCGCGCCAGCTGCTGCTGGACGTGACCGCTGCCGGACTGCCGATTGCGACCGAATTCCTGGACACCACGCTGGGCCAGTACTACGCCGACCTGATCTCCTGGGGCGCCATCGGAGCGCGCACCACCGAGAGCCAGATCCACCGCGAGCTGGCCTCGGGCCTGTCCATGCCGGTGGGCTTCAAGAACCGCACCGATGGCGACCTGCAGGTGGCAGTGGATGCCATCCTGTCGGCCCAGCACCCGCATTGTTTTCCGTCGCTGACACACGAAGGCGCACCCGCCGTGCTCACCACCTCTGGAAACCCGCACGGCCACCTGGTGCTGCGCGGCGGCAGCCGCAGCGGGCCGAACTTTGGCGCCGAGCACATTGCCCAGGCGTCGGAACTGCTGCAAAAGGCCGACGCGCCCAATGCCGTGCTGGTGGATTGCAGCCACGCCAACAGCGGCAAGCGCTTCGAGCGCCAGCCCGAGGTCGCGCACGACGTGGCCACGCAGATCGCGGCCGGGCAGCGCGCCATCATCGGTGTCATGCTGGAGAGCCATCTGGTGTCCGGCGCCCAGAGCGTCAAACCCGGCCAGCCATTGACCTACGGCCAGAGCATCACCGACGGCTGCCTGGCGTTTGACGACGTGGTGCCGGTGCTGGACGATCTGGCGCAGGCGGTGCGCAGCCGGCGCCAGAAGTAGCTATCAATTTGGTAGCTGGACGCGCAGATTCTGCGAGGGCTGGTTGCTGATTTGACTACTGGTCCTGCCCGTGGAATGCCGTTCCACCAGGGCGTGTCCATCGCCCAAACGGAACACCGACACCGCCTGCGCCAGGCGCTGGGCCTGATCCTTCAGGTTGTCGGCGGCGGCGGCGGACTCTTCGACCAGGGCGGCATTCTGCTGCGTCATCTGGTCCAGTTGCGTGATGGCGGTGTTGACTTCGCCAATGCCCTCGGACTGTTCGGCCGAGGCGGAGCTGATCTCGCCAATGATGTCGCTGACGCGCTGCACGGACTGCACGATTTCGTTCATGGTGCTGCCGGCGTTCTGCACCAGCGTGGTCCCGGAAGTCACCTTGTCCACCGAGGCGTTGATCAGGTTCTTGATCTCCTTGGCGGCTTCCGCCGACCGTCCAGCCAGGGATCGCACCTCACTGGCCACTACGGCAAAGCCACGTCCTTGCTCGCCGGCACGTGCTGCTTCCACTGCGGCATTCAGCGCCAGGATATTGGTCTGGAAGGCAATGCCGTCGATGACGCTGATGATGTCGGCAATCTTGCGCGAACTGTGGTTGATGTCGTCCATCGTCGTCACCACCTGGCCCACCACCGCGCCGCCGCGTGCGGCCACTTCGGCAGCGGAGGCGGCCAGGCGGTTGGCCTGGTTGGCTGCGTCTGCCGACTGGCGCACGGTGGCGGTCAGTGTTTCCATGCTGGAGGCAGTGCGCTGCAGGTTGCTGGAGGTCTGCTCGGTGCGCGTGCTCAGGTCCATGTTGCCGCTGGCAATTTCGGCACTGGCCGTGCCTATGCTGTCCACCGACTCGCGCACCTGGGACAGCGCCGTCTGGTAGCGCACACGCATGCCCTCGACCTCGCGCACCAGTGCGCCGATTTCGTCCTGCCGCTCGGATTTGAAGGAGTGCGTCAGGTCGCCATCGGCCACTGCCTTGACCACGGTGGTCAGCTCACCCAGGGGCTGGCTCACGGTGCGGCGCACCACCACAAACAGCGCGCCACCCAGGGCCACGGTGGCCAGGGCCATCAGGCCCCAAATCAGCATCATGTTGTTCCAGTGGCGGCTGGTGGATTCACCCTGCGAGACCTCGGCCACCACCCAGGTGCCGCTCTTGGCCTTGCGCATCAGGGCCCAGCGGCCGGACGTGGCGCCGTCCAGCAGGGGGGCTGCACCGTCGACCCGGCCATCCGGGGCGGCTGCCAATGCATCCAGAAACGCACCGGCTTGCGGGTTCACCGCCATCACCTTCTTGCCGGCGGCGCTGGGGTGCAGCGTAAACATGGCTTCGCCGGTGCTGCCGCGCGGGTCAATCACATAGACGCCGCCGGTGTCGAAGAAGCGGGCCTCGGCCACCTGCTGGCTCAAGGCCCCCTGGAAGGCTGTCAGGTCGCTGCTGGCCGACAGGATGCCGATCAGCTTGCCTTCGGCATTCTTCAGCGGCTCGTAGTGGGACATATAGGTCTTGCCAAACAGCACCTCACGCCCGGAGTAGGGCTGGCCCGCCAGAGCCGCCTTGTAGGCCGGGTCTGCGCGCTCCAGCGGGGTGCCCACCGCGCGCTCGCCATCGGGCTTTTTCATCGACGAGGTGATGCGCACAAAGTCGTCGCCCTTCTTGGCGAACACGGTGCCCAGGTTGCCGGTGTTGCCGGTGAAGGTGTCCACGTCGCCAAAGTTGTTGTTGACGGCGGCACCATAGCTCTTCATCTCGCCGGTGGCCTCGTCCAGCGTCATCGTGGCTTCAAACGACTGCAGCAGGGTCTTGGCGGCGCGCGTGACCAGGTCGCGCTGCGCGTCGTCGCTGGAGTCCATGGCGCGCACGATCACCTGCACCTTGTCGGCCACGGATTCCTGCACCTGCAGGCGCGCCGCGCGACCCGACACCAGGCTGATGCCCAGCGCCAGCAGCACCAGGATGCCGGCGATGATGCCAATGGAGAGAATGGTCAGCTTGCGCGCAACCGATTGCGGTGGTTTTGTCTCGTTTTGCATGGTCTTGTGCCTTCTGCTTTCTTGTGGTTTCACTGGCAAACGCGGTCTCTGGCTGTGCCTGGCCGCTGCTCGCCGTCGAATCAGCTTACCACCGCTATACGATGGAGCGCGCCCTGCTGGCACGGCGGGGGGCGTGGGGCATCGTAAGAGAAAAATCTTTTTTAGATTGTCATCGTAAAGACAATTTGACGTCATTTCGCGGCGTAGGATGTGCGTCTCTTCGAGGACCCAGCATGCACAGCACCTTCGTCTCACCCCAGCGTTCCAGCGAGCCCACTGCACAGGCCACCGCGCACGGCGGTCCCACACGCAGGCGCCTGTTGGGTGCCTTGGCCAGCCTGCCGCTGGCGGCCCATCTGCCGGTGCGTGCTGCGGATGACACCGGCCCCATCCGGATTGCGCAGTCTTCCGCACTGACCGGTCCACTGGGCGAACTGGGCCAGGCCATGACCCAGGGCGCCAAGGCCGGGTTTGCCGCCATCAATGCCAAGGGGGGTGTGAACGGCCGGCTGATCGAACTCACCGTGGCCGATGATGGCTACGACGTCAAGCGCGCCCTGGCCAATGTGGGCACCTTCATGGAGGACCGCAACACCTTTGCGCTGTTCAACTGCTTTGGCACGCCGGCGGTGGAGGCCATGCTGCCCCAGGTGATCGAATCCGGCATACCGTTCTTTGCCCCCTT
>JAVBYK010000319.1 GCA_030824095.1 bacterium | reverse complement strand
TGTGTATCCCTGCCGGCGGACGTATCCACCGTGGAAGGCGCCCGCGCACTGGTGGCGGCCTACTCCCAGCATGAAGACCAGCTCGACATCCTGGTCAACAACGCCGGCGCCGCCTGGGGTGCGCCGTTTGATGACTTCCCCGAGAGCGGCTGGGACAAGGTGGTGGACCTGAACCTGAAGACCCCGTTCTTCCTGACCCAGGCCCTGCACGCCCATCTGACCAAGGCCGGCAAGAACCAGGTGTCCAAGGTCATCAACATCGCGTCCATCGATGGTGTTTCCGTGAACCCACTGGAGACCTATTCCTACGCCGCCAGCAAGGCCGGGCTGATCCACCTGACGCGGCGCATGGCGCTGCGTCTGGCAAAGGACAACATCGCCGTCACGGCAATAGCCCCGGGCGCCTTTGCGTCCGAGATGAACAAGGACGCGCGTGACCACGAAGCCGAAGTCTCCGCGCGCATCCCCGCCGGCCGCGTCGGCACGACCGAGGACATGGCAGGTGCTGCGATCTATCTGGCATCGCGTGCGGGGGACTATGTGGTGGGGTCCACGCTGGTGGTGGACGGCGGCGTGACCCACGCGCGCAGCTAATCGCAGCGTCGCATAAACTCCACGCCTCACCAAAAACAATGGGGACCCGGTGCAGGCGTTGCGCAACACCCTGTCTACAGACAAGAGGCGCATTGGTCGGGCTGGTATCCATTCATCACGCATGCCATCACGTTTGAGAGCCATCTTGGCGACAGTCATCGGGGTACCCGCATCCCGCAGCAATCAGGAAAGAACTCAATCATGGTGCGTCGTAGGCGAGGTGGCAGCCATAGCCTGGAGTTCACCATGACCCGGTGGACAGACAGCATCGCCCTGAATTGGGCACGCTGCATGCTCTTTGCGTTGAGTTTCACGGCCTGTACCCTCCCTTCGGAAACCCACGCCGCATTGAGCGGGCCGCTGGTCACCGTCGCCTACGACGGCTTCGGTTACGTTGCCGGCAACGCCTTGCCATCACAGTCCGGCGGTACCGGATGGACGGCCGCCTGGATCAAGGACTACGGATCCGGAGGGAATTTCACGACCAGCGGCACCGGCTTGACCTACACCGGCCTGACCTCGACCGGAGGAAGCATCGTGTGGGGAGCGGGTGGAAATGGCATAAACGGAAATGCCCGCTCGCTGCCCTTGGTGAATAGCGGAGTGGTTTACCTGCAGTTTCTCAGCCAGTTCCCCGCCACCAGCGGCGGTGGCACGCCCAACGTCAGACTCACAGCATCAGGCACCCTGACCGGCGGCATCGGCGGCAATGGCGGGACCTATGGCGCCAAGATGTCGATCCTCGACAGCGGGCTCGCCGCCAAGGCAGACGGTACGTCTTCGAGCACGGCCAATCTGTCGGCGCTCAATCTGGTTGTCGTGCAGATCGATTACCAAAATACCAAAACGTCGATGTGGGTGAACCCTGATCTCTCGACTTTTGACTACCTTAACCCCCCGGCAACGGCAGTCGTCTACGCCGGCCTTGCACCCGCATTCGACAAGGTGGCGGTGTATTCGCGCAACCCGGCGAAGTTCGACGAACTGACGGTGATCCGGGCCGCGCCCGGCGCTCCCGGTGTGCCGACGGGCGTGACGGCGGTCGCAGGCAACCAGCAAGCGACGGTGACCTTCACTGCGCCTGCCAGCGACGCCGGCGCAACCATCCTGGGTTACACGGTGGAGTCGAGTCCGGCCAGCGCAACCGACAGCAATGCCGGCACCACCGGATTGACTCACGTCATGACAGGTCTGACGAACGGGACGAGTTACACCTTCACCGTCCGGGCCACCAACTCGGTGGGCACCGGCAGCGCCTCCACGGCGTCGACGAGCGTGACGCCAAGGGGTAGCCAAACCATCACATTTGGCGCAGCGCCCACTATCACCGTGGGTAGTACCGGCACGGTTTCCGCGACGGGCGGCGCCTCGGGCAACGCTGTCAATTTCAACAGCACTACCTTGGCGGCATGCACGGTCAACAGCAGCACCGGCGTGGTCACCGGTTTGGCTGCCGGCACCAACAATTGCACCATCACGGCCGATCAGGCAGGCAACGGCAGCTACCTTGCAGCGACACAGGCCAGTCTAAGCTTCAGCGTTGACGCGGTACCGGAAGCTCCCTTCATTCCGGTTCTGACTTCGATGCCCGTGTTACCCGGTTTCGGCAGCAATCTGCCCACGGTCCTGAACCTGAATGAAGGAGCGGGTCCGGCCATAACCAATTGCCTGCGTGATACGTTGAGCTCCGTACTGGGATCCGACTGGCGGTACCAGGGCCAGAACGCCGATGGCGGAGCCAGGGTCGGGCAAGCATCGCAGGTCATTTCTTTCAATGCACTGGATGCCAGTTCCAGCACAAACTACGGTCTGGGTTCAGGCACAGGCATCTATCTGCGCGGTGCCAATCAATTGGACGTTGTCACCGCCTGTGGCACGGTCACGACGACACCGGCCCTATACAACCCGGGCGAGTTTGGATCGCTGTTGAATGCTGCCGGACTCACCGCGCGGATCAACGCGCAAGGTGTGATGACGGTACAAGTTGGCTCTCTCATCTATGTGGCCCGTCCCGACTATCTGGTGACACAGAGCACGCCTGGCGCGCCTGCCTTGACCATGGGTCCGGATGGTCTGCTACGCTTTACCGACAGTACGGGTCACATCCAGATTCTGCAACCGGCCTTCCTCGAACCCGAAATCTTGGGCAATCAGATTGCCCAGGCGGTCGGCGGATATCTGGTCATTCAGACAGATGGCACTGCCCTGGTCACCTTGTTCGGTGGCCAGAAGTATGTGCTGACGCCTGACCTCACCTTGGGCACCGTTCCGCCTGAATTCTTCACCGTTGGCTGGTGGCAGGATGGGCCCAACCACTACCGCTACCGCAGCTACAACTATGCCAATACCAGCCAGGGGTTTACCGTTACACCCCGATAGCGCCAGAGCCGGGGCCTATCCGTGCACGCGCGGACTCCGAAACGTCAGGTTGATGCGCCGCCGCCCCAACAGCGCATGCACGCCCTCCTCCAGCGGCTGCACGCCGTGGTAGGCCAGGCGCGATTGCCCGCCCCACACCACCACATCGCCATGCACCAGCCGGTAGCGCTGCGGGCGATCCTTGCGCACCGGTGTGCCGAACAGGAATACGGCGCTTAGACCCAGCGACACGGACACGATGGGGGCGGACAGGTCCTTCTCGTCCTTGTCCTGGTGCAGCGACAACTTGGCGCCGGGCACGTATTGGTTGATCAGGCAGGCCTCGGGCTGGAAGTTCGCGTAGCCCGCTTCTGCGGCGGCGGCTTGCGCCAGGGTCAGCAGGCAATCCGGCATGGCCGGCCAGGGCTGGTCCGTGTGGGGGTCGCGCGCAGCGTAGCGGTAGCCATGCGGGTCCGACACCCAGCCTAGAGCGCCGCAGCTGGTAGTGGCCACAGACATGGTGTAGCCACCGGGCGTCTGCATGTGGCGCAGCGGTGCCTGCGCGATGACGGCTTCAACGGCCTGCAGCAGGGCCACGTCCGCATCACGCGCCCAGCCGCGCAGCAGCACCGCGCCGGGGGCCAGGGCCAGGAGCGCGCTGTCGGGGTGCGGCGGGAGATCGTCGAAGAGATCCATGGGAATTGGATTGCTACTGTTTTGATAGCTGATTGTTTAATATCCACGAGGGCTAGTGGCCAGTTTGGCTTAAAACCACTTGGGAACGTGATGGCAGTGTAGCCAAACTGCAGCGCAAGGGAATAGCGGACAATCCGTGGATGAAAGCTCCCCCCAGACTCCAGTCCCTGATCGAAGAAGGCCTGATCGACAGCGTCGTGCGCCAGCTCATGAGCGGCAAGGAAGCCATGGTGTTTGTGGTGCGCTGCACGCACGCCGGCGTCAGTGAGACGCGTTGCGCCAAGATCTACAAGGAGGCCAACAACCGGAGCTTCCGCCAGGCGGTGGACTACACCGAAAACCGCAAGGTCAAGAACTCGCGCTCCGCCCGCGCCATTGCCAAGGGCAGCCGCTTCGGCCGCCAGGAGCAGGAGGCCGCTTGGCAGAGTGCCGAGGTGGACGCGCTCTACCGCCTGGCCGCAGCCGGCGTGCGGGTGCCGCAGCCCTACAACTTCCACGACGGTGTGCTGCTGATGGAGCTGGTGACCGACGCGCACGGCGACGCCGCCCCGCGCCTGAACGATGTGGCCTTCACAGCCAGCCAGGCCCGCACCCACCACGCCACGCTGATTGCCGAGGTGGTGCGCATGCTGTGCGCGGGGGTGGTGCACGGGGACCTGTCGGAGTTCAACATCCTGTTGGCGCACACGCCGGGTGCCGATGGTGCGGACGGCATCGACGAGCCGGTGATCATTGACCTGCCGCAGGCGGTGGACGCGGCCGGCAACAACCACGCCCAGCGCATGCTGCTGCGCGATGTGGCCAACCTGCGTGACTTCTTTGGCCAGTTTGCCCCGGAGCTGCTCAGCACCCAATACGGCCCCGAAATCTGGAGCCTGTACCAGGCCGGCCTGCTGAGCAATGAGACCGCGCTCACCGGCCATTTTGAGCGCGCCCATGCCGATGTGGACATGGAAGGCGTGCTGCGCGAGATTGACGATGCCCGGGCCGAAGACGCCGCGCGGCGTCTGCGCATGGCAACGCAGGCCGCGCCATAAGCCGGCTTACTTGTAGATGCCGACGCCCACGTAGGCCTCGCCCACGCGCTCCACGTACATCGCCTTTTCCTGCAGCTTGTCGGTGGTGGGGTTCTTGAACTTGTAGTTCTCGGTCCAGCCATGGCCCTTGGTCTTGGCCACCTCAATGGCCATCTTCACCATGAACTTGCCTTCGGGGTCTTTCAGGTCGATCAGGTCCTTGCCAACCAGCTTGGGGTTGCTGCCGTGGCCCAGCATCTTGCCAGTCAGGTCCAGGTAGCTGATGTAGAGGTCGCGGTCCTTGAAACCCTTGCCGTTGGTGAACTCGTCAGCCGCCTTCTCGACTCCATTGGCCTTGATGAAGGCCACCGCCTTCTTGGCCATGGCTTCGGCCTCGGCGGCGGAGCCCTGGTCGGCGGCGAGCGCGCCGCCTGCCATGATGAGGCTGGCGGTGGCGGCGATGAACAGTGTCTTCAATGTGGTGTGAATAGTCATTTCCAAGGTTCCTAAATGGGTTGCCCAACAACAAGTTGGAAGGAATGAAATATCAGCGGTCTATTCGAAATTTCCTACGCGCACAACTACGCTAGGGCTATCCCTATCAGGTAGCCGTACCCCATCAGCGCAGCAGCTTGCCGGCGCCGCCGATGACGGTGACTTCCACAAAGCGCGAGCCGATGCGATTGGTGGGCGAGTACTGCACCCGCGTGCCACCCAGATCAAAATTGCCCATGCCCTCCAGGGCCTTGACCAGCTTGGCGCGCGTGGGTGCGGCACCGGCACGGCGCAGGCCTTCGACCAGCACCTTGGCGCCCAGGAACTCTTCAAAGCTGGTGTAGCTCGGGGCCTGGTCGCCGCCGTACTTCTTCATCAGCGCCTGGTATTCCCGCACCACGGGCTTGTTGGCGCCAAAGGGGTATGGCACCACTTGCGAAATGCCCAGGCCATGCACGGCCTTGATGCCGGCCAGCTTGACCAGCTCGGCCGGGTCCACCACCGAGATGTTGTAGAGCTGCGCGCCACCACCCACGGCGCGGTACTGCGAGGCAAATGCCGCCGTGGAGCGGTTCACCGAGATCATGATGACGGCCTGCGGGTCCGCCGCGTGGATCTGTTTGACCGCGTCCTGCACCTGGTCGGTGTTGCGCTCGTACGAGGCCGATACCACCAGCTTCAGGTTGCGCCGGGCCACCGCAGCCTCCACACCGGCCAGACCGGCCTTGCCAAAGGCATCGTTCTGGTACATGACGGCAATGCGCGTCATGCCCAGCGTGGCCACCTGGTGCACCATGTGCTCGGTCTCGTCCAGGTAGCCGGCGCGCACATGGAAGATGTAGGGGTTGAACGGTGTGCGCAGCGCCTCGCCACCGGTGTAGGGCGCCACCAGCGGCGCACCGCCGCCATCCAGCACGCCGTCACTCAACAGCTTGGCGATGTTGGCCGTGCCGGCATAACCAAACAGCGCCACTACCTCGGGGTTGGCCAGCACCTCGCGCGTCAGGCGCACGGTCTCGTCCACCTTGTAGGCGTCATCCACCACGATGTGCCGGATGCGCGCACCGTTGATGCCGCCGGTGTCGTTGACCCAGTCGAAATAGATCTTGCCGCCCAGCACCATTTGCGCCCCGGTGCTGGCCAACACGCCCGACAGTGGCGCCACCTGGGCCACGGAAATCTCGGCGGCCAGCGCGTTCTGCGCCACACCGCCCAGCCCCAGCAGCAGCGCCAGCACGGTGGATGCCGTGCGCAGCGCAGGATGGATGAAAGGGATCATGCCCGTCTCCTGTTGTGAAAGAAGCGCGAGCATAGGGACGGCGCCAGCCCCCGGCTAGCCGTAGTAGTACGTGCTGGGGTT
>JAVBYK010000442.1 GCA_030824095.1 bacterium | reverse complement strand
GTGCGGCTCTAGGGAATTGCGTATGCTTCGCCCTTTTTGAGCTGAATCCATGGCCGCCAAAGACGAGACGCCCTATGTTGAAACCGTAGACACCAGCTACCTGGAAACGCTGGTGGGCTACAACGCCCGGCGGGCGGCCCTGTTCGTCATCGGCAACTTTATGGAGCGCATGGCGGTGTTTGACCTGCGCACGGTGGACTTTTCGGTGCTGTCCCTGATCCACCACAACGCCGGCATCACCTCGCGCCAGTTGTGCAGCCACCTGAACATCCTGGCGCCGAACATGGTGGTGATGCTGAACGGCCTGGAGCGCAAGAAGCTGGTGGAGCGCCGGCCCCATCCGCTGGACGGCCGGGCCACGGGTTTGCACCTCACGGCCAAGGGCCAGTCCCTGATGGTGGAAGCCGAGGCCGCGGCTTATCAGCTGGAGATGGACTCCACCAGCCGCCTGACCACGACCGAGCGCAACACCCTGGTGCGCCTGTTGAAGAAGATCTACAAGTAGCCCAGCCCACGGCCGGCTTGGGCGGCGATGGGCTGCCGCTGACGCTCTCCGGCGAAGTAGTCATCAAACAACTTGGTTAGGGGCACGCGCCAGCCTGACCATCTGGATGCCACGCCTCCGGTGAGCGTCCCCAATTTGTGGGATGACTACGGCATCTTTGTCGGTCAGAATTGCAGCGGTAGCCGACTAATCGCGCAATCAGGTCTGCGCCTGAAGTCGGCGGCGGATTCAACCGGTCGATGCAACACACTAAAAACTGCGTGAGCAGAAGGAGTGTTGCAAATGAAGTACCGGACGAGAACCTGTTACACGGATAGCCAGAAGGCGTTGATGTGGGAGCGCTGGACTTGCACGAGCGATGCTCGACGCCGTGAGATCAGGCGAAGATCATGTCTGGTATGCGCACCAATTGATTGGCACGCACTCCCTGCCTCGGGCGATCGTTGTGGGACAATCATTAAGACGTGCAACGGGAGGACAAAAAGATGAACGAAAGCCAGGCGGCGCAACGTATTCATACCTACCTGACGCACGAACTCGGATACCCCACCGAGCTGATTCAACGGGAATATCAGACGAGTCGCAACACGCGACTGGACTTGGTCGTGATGCTGAATGGTCGTATTCAGATCGTCTGCGAAGCCAAGCGCCTCGATAAACTGCCCCAGGACCCCAAGCTGCTTCCGTTCGACGCCCTAGTCCGCCAGATACAGTTCGCGGCAATCGAAGTTGGAGCGCGTTTTTTCTTGGTGTCCGACGGCGAGCAGATGCTATGGTTCGAGAGTGACGAATCTGGCAGGCCCTTGCGGCTAGCGGTGCCGAAGACCTATCGTGACTTGGTCGATGGAGGTTCCGACAGTCAGTCGCGCACCAGCCGGATAGCGGGAGTCCGGCGCACGTTGCGCAACATGCTGGAGCACTCGCGCCAGCAACGGTGGTCACCCGAGGCCCTGGTCCTTATCCTCTATGCGCATTTACAGCGACGACACGGCCGCGAGATTTTTTGCGAACTTTTGGTCGGCGGTTCTGATTCCCAGGCGGCACTCGCCGCGACCCTGTCCCAATGGCCTGATGCCTCGAACACTGGTTTCATGGAGACGCTCGCCTTCGTCGCCAGACAGGATTTGACCTCGCCGCGTGCCTACGAAGAAGCGCTCGATCTGCTCGATGCCTCGGCGCTGGACAAACTCGTACCCGCCGATGCGCTGCCGCTGCTCGATGACATACTGAGCCGCTATCCCACGTCATCGGGCGCCACCCGATTGCCACGCTGGATAGCGGACCTGGTTGTGCGTCTTGCAGACATCAATCTCGGAGACCGAGTGCTCGACCTTCATTGCGGCCTAGGCAATCTATCAGCCGCCGTGCGCTTAGCGGGAACCACACCGCCCTCGCACATGACGCTATTCGCTCGCCATGCGACCGATGCCATGTGGGCCTGCGTGCAGCAGTTGGCATTCGGTGCCGAACTGCCCTCTATCTCGATTGGTGACCCCCTCGATTCCGCGCGACGAGCACACCTGCAGGGCGGTATAGCTGACCGCATCCTCGTAGCGCCGCCCTTTGGGCTGACCGTCCGGGACGAGCGATTCAGCGACCGGCGAGGCGGCGTGCTTTCGAGCGAGGAGGCTTATCTCCACCATGCCCTGGAGCGCCTGTCGCCCAAGGGTCGGCTCGTCGCGCTGCTGCCTAACGGTCCGTTGGGCAGTCCCGACAGATCGCAGCTGCGGGAACTCTTGTTGCGTAACGGGCTGCAGGCGGTGCTTGACGTCGGCACTTTCCAGCCCGATTCGGGCGTGGCAGCGAGCATCGTCGTGCTCGATAAATCCGCGCCCTCGAGGGATGCCCTATTCTTCGCAAAAGCCCAGAATCGCCAGCAGCAGGACAGCTTCGACTGCACCTCATTGCCCGGGCTGCCCCATGTCTTGCAGCGATTCGGGTCGTGGATGCAGAATCATGACATCGGGAACGACGACCTCGGATTGACCGCAACGGCAACGCCCGCACAAGGCGTGCTGAGCGCCGGGCCGTACCTTGCGCGCCAAGCGCAACGGCAGCTCCCCCTTGCCTCCTTCGAGCATCATTCCCTGGAAAGTCTCGCCCTCGTGACGAAAGGCGGTGCCATCCGTCGCTCGAAGAACGCCGTAGGTGTCGTGTTCATTGGACCAGGCGCGGTACGTCCGCTGGAGATACAGCTAGATGCGTTGGATCGGGCGGACGACGCCGAGGTGCAGCGATACCCCAAGGCGGTCGCCGGCGAAGGCGACATCGTGCTGAACGGACTGAGCACCTATTTAGGCGCCGCTGCGCTCATCGAGAACGGCCAGTTTCCCATCAACCGGCATATCTTTCGCATCCGTGTCCGCAACGCAATCGTGCTGCCAGAGTACCTTGCGATCGCGATCAACAGCCGCTATGTGCATGATCTATTGATCGCGGGTGCCGGCGGGAGCGTAATGACGATGCTGAGGTCGGAGGTCTTAAAGCAGGTCTTGATCCCCGTGCCTCCACGAGATGTCCAGGTGGAGATCGTTCGCCGAGTCGCACTCGCAAAGGAGGAACGCGACGTAGTCGAAAGGTCCCTCCAGCAGAAAGAGCAGTCGCTCTCGGTCCTGGTGCGCGATCTCGATCTCGGAGAAACGGCATGAAGTATCCGGTTCATGTCAGCGGCAGGGTTTTGGAGGAGACGCTCGATGCCGTGCTTAAACTCCTAGGCGGCTCGCAACATCTGCTGTTCGACGCGATGGCCCGGATGACCAAAGGCACGCCGTCGCAATTCGTCGCGCCGACCGGCCCCGCCGAATTCGGTCGCAAGAGAAACGAGATTGCGAGGATTCTCCAATCGCCAATGCTGCTGCGAGGCCTAGAGATCGCGCTGCAACTGTTCGAGGAGGTCTACCGTGACGTCGACGCGCAGGGCGGCGTTCCGGGGTACCGGCCGCAGGATCTGTTGGATCTGTTGCGCATCGAGACCGAACAGCCCGAAGAGACAATCTCACTTTCGGCAGACATGCGTTGGATCGTGGAATGGCCTGTTCGCTTGCCTACCGGCGGTCCGGAGACGCGTATGGGCTGCGAGTGGTTCGCTCGCCCCTGGGGTGCCGTCGTGCCACCATACGTCGTCAACTATCTCTCAAGCGCTGCGACGGCACGAAGGCAGAAGCGCAACGACGCTGCCGTAGCACTTTTGTCGATCGCCGCTGAGGCAACACTGCGCGATGTCCTCTCGAGCCACGGCTTTTCCTTCACACACGGTGCAGTATCAAAGGACGTCTATGCCTACAGCCGCGCTCAGGTCATCGCGGACGCGGTAGCTGGCACCTACATCGTGAAGTTCCACGACGCGATGCCACTGGGCGTCGCCGATTTCGGTAGCTCGTTTGCCGGCGCACCGGTTGAGATCAAGCTGAAACGCGTGCTGAAGAACATGAGCGGAACGCGCATCGATCTCAACATCGTCGCGCCGAATCCGCTCCACGAGCACTGGACATCCGCGACGGTGGAAAAGCCCGGTGTTCCAACCGTCGGAGGTCTCGGCGCAGCGCTGGACATCGCTCGGAACCAGGTAGCCTGCGTCACGGCCGAAGATCTCGCCTTGGATTTCGACGAGGTGTTGGAAGCGGTCCGGAACAACCTTGTACACCTGTCAGGCACGGCGCTCGACACACCGCTGCCGCGCTTCGACTTCCTCAAGAGTGACTTTGCCTTACGCGACTTTCTACTGGACGACAGGCTGGTACAGGATTTCGTCGCCGCCATCTCCAGGTTCGTCACGGTCCAATACGTGGAGCTTCGTCGCTCCGGGACGCTCTACACCTGAACTGCCTAGAGAACGCGCCATCCATGGCCCTAGGTCTCATTTGCGCTTGCGAGCGGCGGACAACTGCTTCTCCACCTCGCTGATATACAAGTCAAGGCGATGACCGACCGCTTTGCGTCTGAAGCCGAATTTGAAGTTCCCGCGATCAATGAGCGGCATGGCGCACCCCAATCTAGCGTCACATTTGAAATGCTCGGCAAGCTGACCACCGTTGAGCGCCCCACCCCAAGGAGTGCATCATGGAAATACCTACTGGCCATTCGAATCCTGCGTCAACCAGGGCGCAGGACTCGGGCCAAGCCCTGCTCAGCCGATTTTTTCCAGCGCCAGCAGACCCGTCGCGGTGTTGGAAATCGGGATGTGGTAATTGCTGTGCACCTTGCGCACACCGGGGCTGTTGCCGGCGGTGAGTGCGGCGCGCATGGCCAGCCACATCAGCAGTTCCACGCCTTGTGTGCCGGTCTTCTCCACCAGCTCGTGGATGCTGAACTGGGTCGCCCACTCGGGGTTGCTCAGCAGGCTTTCCATGAACTGCAGGTCAAACGCCTTGTTGATGTGGCCGGCGCGCTCGCCATCCAACTGGTGGCTTAGGCCTCCGGAGCCAAGCACCGCGACGGTCTTGCTGCTGTCCCAGGAGGCGATGGCCTCACCCACGGCCTTGCCCATGGCATAAACGCGGCTGGCCTTGGGCAGTGGAAACTGCACGGTGTTGATGCAGATGGGCACCACGGTCACGGGGTAGTTGCCCTCGGGGTAGAGCAGCTTCAGCGGCAGGGAGCAGGCGTGGTCCACCAGCATTTCCTGGCAGGAGACGATGTCAAATTCCTTGTCGATCAGCGTGTTGATGATGTGCCAGGACAGGTCCACCTCGCCCTTGAGCGGCTCCAGCGACGGAATGCCCCAGCCTTCGTCCGAGTTCAGATACTCGGGGGCGGCACCCACGGCAAAGGTGGGCATCTTGTCCAGGAAGAAGTTCAGCCCGTGGTCGTTGTAGAAGATGACGATGACATCGGGCTTCTTCTCGCCCAGCCACTGGCGAATCGGTGGGAAGCCGTCAAAGAACGGTTTCCAGTACGGGTCCTGCTGCAGGCCCTTGTGGATGGCGCCGCCAATGGCGGGGATGTGGGAGGTGCCGATGCAGCCTATGAGTTGTGCCATGGTGTTGTGTCTCTCTCTGATTTGAATCGGTTTACTTGCCGGCCGCCACGAGCTTGGCCTTGAACTGTTCCTTGGTCATCCCGGTTTGCTGGGCGCCGATGTCCTGCATGTCCAGCCCGAAGATGCCGGCGAACTTGGCCAGGTAATAGGCGTTGCCACCGGCCGCGATCAGTTGCAGCACGTTCCTGGCGCGGATGGCTGCGGCCTGCGCCTCGTTCAGGCCGTATTGGTGCATGTAGGCCTCTTCGTCCTTCAGGAACGCGGCGCGGTTGTCGGCCGAGTTGAACGAAAAGCACATCTTGTTCAGTGCATAGCCCTTCTTGGCCTGCTCGGCATCGAAGGGGGTGGTGCCCGGGATGGGCGGCAGGGGGTTGCTGGAAGCCACGGTTTGTCTCCTGGTTTTGGGGTGAATGGCCGCCAGTATTCAATGCCCATTGCCAAAGATAAATACATCAATCATGATGCAACCCATGAGCAAATTCGATTATTCGGACCTGGACGGCCATCTGCTGCAGCTGCTGGTGGCCGTGGTGGAGGTGGGTTCCATCACTGGCGCCGCGCAGCGCCTGGGCGTTACCCAGTCGGCGGTCAGCCACCTGCTGGACAAGCTGCGCGCCATCACCGGCGACCCCTTGTTCGTCAAATCCGGGCGCGGCATCGTGGCCACGGCCCATGCGCAGCAACTGGCGGAGCAGGCGCGCGAACTGCTTTCCAGCCTGGAGCGCTTTGCCACCTCGGCCGAGTTTGTGCCGGCGCAGTGGCGCACCACCTTCACCATCGCCGCCAACGACTTCCAGCGCGACCTGCTGCTGCCGCCCCTCATGGCGCGCCTGCGCACCCAGGCGCCGGGGGTGAAGCTGCGGGTGATTCCGTCCGACGTGCCCAGCCTGGAGATGCTGCGCCAGGAGCAGTGCCAGCTGGTCATCAGCCCGCGCCCGCCGGATGGCTCCGACATCCTGCAAAAGCGCCTGTTCGAGGACGAGTACCGCGTGTTTTTCGATGCCAGCCAGCGTGACGCCCCGCGCACGCAGGAGGAATA
>JAVBYK010000245.1 GCA_030824095.1 bacterium | reverse complement strand
CTGTTGGTGACCAGCAATGCGGAGAGCGTGGGCCCGCTGATGTTGTCCGTGGCGCCACTGCCCACCGTAAAGTCCTGCGGGTCAATCAGCCAGGTTCCGGTGGTCCCCCGTGCGGCAGCGGTCGTGATATTTGCGCCATTGGCAATGGAAACCCGTGCGGCCGATGTATCAATGAATCCGCCATGGCCCGTGTTGGGTGCGCTGGCATCCAATGTGCCGCCCACCTGAACACGTCCGTTGTGCATGTCCCCCATCAACCGGATGGTGCCACTGTGGTTTTCAATGGTTTGGGCCTGAATCACGCCGGTATTGTTCACCGCGCTTTGCATCAGTGTTCCGGCGGAATGTGCGGTCAGCAGAACGCGGCCGCCGTCGGAGCGGATCAGTCCCCCATTCTGGGCCAGCGCGTTCACGGCGCCCTGGCTGATTGCCACATTGAGCAACCCGTCTCCGGCAACATCGAGGGTGATGGCGTCGCCCGCCGCAAGGGAAACCGAACCCAGCCGGGCCGATATCACGCCGTCATTGCCAACCGTGGCACCCAGCAGCGCAACGGAGCCACCGTCCGCCGATATCGTTCCCTGGTTGACAACCGAACCTGTGCCCGCGTCAGAGAACTTGTATCGCCCCGACATGAAATCACTGTCGGCAATGTCCAGTGTGGAGGCAACAAGTCCTCCCACGTTAACCTGAGCGCCGCGGCCAAAGAGAACGCCGTTCGGATTGACGACGAAGATGTTGCCGTTCGCACTCAGATTGCCCAGGATGGAGGAGGGCTCGGCCCCGAGGACCCGATTCAGCGTGACGGAGTTGCTGCCGGGTTGCGCGAATCGGACCGATTCGCCGTTGCCTATGCTGAAGCTCTGCCAGTTGATCACGGCATTCGTCGTCACCTGGTTGATGACGGTATTGCCCCCGCCACTGTTGATGCTGGCACTGCCCGTTGCCACAACGCCACCCGTTGGCAGTGCATGGGCACTCATGGCAAAGCCGAGGGCCATGGCCATGCCCAGTGCGGTGATGCGGCCGCACGCGCGGCGTTGTGTGTTGTGGCCAACCACGACGAATGTTCCGTTGCGGTTGCTCCGGATTGACCGGTCAATTGTGTTCATGGTGTCCATCCAGTTTTTCTAAGATCAGAAGTACTTCACAGCCTGTATCCAGAATCGTCCCGATGCATCCGGCGCGGATGTGGCTGACTCTGTGCCCAGCTTGCGTGCGTAATAGACTCGGACCATGAAGTTGTTGCTGTCCGACCAGACCAGGCCCACGCCCGCTCCGCTCAGTGTTCGTGTGTTGGGTCCCGTGGTCCAGGGGTTTCGGTTCAGCGTGACGGTTCCGCCATCGACAAAGCCCACCAATTGCACCTGGCTGGTACTGTCGTCTGCAAGAACGGGCAAGCGCAGGCGCGCCTCCAGCGTCACCAGGTAGCCCTCATCGGCAGACGCCTCACCCTGGGGGTAGGCACGCACGCCATACATGCCACCAAGGTCCATTTTTTCTGAGACATCCAGATTTTTGGAGGCTACCTGCCCACTGACCGCTGCGTAGATCGACAGGGAGTTGGTCACGTTTTGCAGGCGCATGAGGCTGAAGCCCAGTTTGTCGAAGTGCCCGCCGGACCGCGCGGTCAATTGGTCATCGGCCCACACCGACGGAGTCTTCAGATCGACATTGCCGCTGCTCAAGGCCAGAGAGTAGGCGGTCATTCCACCAGCGCCAAGGCTGTCTGACTGGTCGCCACTCAGGCTGGCGGTCCAGAAATCAGCGGTCTTGTCGGCCACGGAACCGGTCGCATCGACCCGGTCCTGAAATGTCTTGGCATCGAAATTGAGACCGACGCGCAGGTTCTGGTTGCGCGACCGGATCAGTGGGTAGCTGGCAAAGGCGCTGGCAACCCGTGCCGTTCCGTTGGCATGCAGAGTTTCAAACTCCTGGCCCAGCACGTAGCCCAGGCTGCTGTAGGCAACGCCGGCGCTGGCCTTGCCGAACTGCATTTGATAGGCCGCTCGCGCGTAGTGAAGGCCCGGCCCGGTTGTCAACATGCGCAAGGTGGCGACGTCGCCATGACCCGTCAGCTCATTCAGGTTGATGGTTGCGCCCAGCCTGTTTTCACCGGTGTAGCGATTGCCGGCGTTGTCCGCATCGATGCTGCCGCTGACGCTTGGCCCTGGCATCAGATCCACATTCAGATCCGATGTCCCGATGGCGGAGCCTGGGACCAGTGTGGACCGTACCGTCACGCCGGGCAGGTCCGAGAGCAGCAGCAAGCGATTTTCCAGGGGTCCGGCCGCGATCACGTCGCCACTGTGCAGCCCCTCCAGCAGGCCGTTGGCAAGGCCATCGGAGACATTCGTCTGGTTGTTCAGGTGGATGCTGCCATAGCGGCCTTCCATGACTTCAATGGCGACGACGCCTGCCACAATGTCCTGCGCTGGCAGAAACACCTGGGTGGCAAAGTAGCCGTTGCGGTGGTAGTGTGCTGCGATGGTGAGGGCCATGCCCCGCAGGTCCTGAAGCGTCAGCAGACTGCCCGGTTGAAATCCTGTCAGTGCCAGCAGGTCCTGTTCGGGGTAGACCTGCGCGCCTGTTATCCGCAACTGCATGACCGTCATCTGGGTCCCTGCGGGTTCAGAACGGGTTTGGCTACTGGGTGGTTTCAGCTCCAGGCGGGGTTGCGCATTCCGGGGTACTGGGGTGGCAGGGATCTGGTGCAATTCGCTGCCGGCATTGGGCAAAGCCTGTGCAAGGGCGTTGCAGCCCAGAACCATGAGCGCCCATGGGAAGATTAATCGTTTTGACATGGCTCACTCTCCTAAATTGCTGGCGAGACACTTCTGGCCATGTGCCAGTGTGCAAATCGGGGGGAAATCTGTCGGTGCGGTGGCACACGCTGACTCCCCTCAATTTGTGCCCCAGATGTCTCCGTATGGCTGTGCCAGGAGCGGGAAGAGTTGGTCGTGAAGTGCTGCCAATTGGTGGATGGCGAACAGCACATCAGCAGGAAACCCTTCCATGGAGCGGTCATCCGAGCCGCGTTGGAGTTCCCGCAGATAGGCAACCAGCTCCGGATACCCCCAAAAGACGTCGATCTTCTGGGCGATCCGTGGAAACGCAGCCACGACCGTCTGGTAGTCGGGACTGCTTTTAAGTCCGACAGCCGGAGCGGCAGGCATTGCGGGAACCTCTCGGCTGTCAGCGCGGGCTGACCACGCCGCGTTCGTCCGATAGAACAATTTCCACACGGCGGTTCAACTGGCGGTTCTGCGCGGTGTCGTTGGCCGCAACAGGCATGGACTCGCCATAGCCACGAAATGCCACGCGCTCACCGGCCACGCCGAGTTCCAGCAGCGCACTGCGCACGGCGATGGCTCGGCGCTCCGACAAGGCCTGGTTGTGTTCGGCAGTACCGGTGCTGTCGGCGAAGCCTTCAATCAGTACGGTGCGTGTCGGGTTGGCTTGCAGTACGTTGGCCAAGCGTTGTGCCATCTGCATGCCCTGCCCATTCAGGCGGGCAAGATCGGTTCCAAACAGAACGTCTCCCAGGGTGATGACCAGTCCGCGCGCCGTCTTCTTGGCGGCCAGTGTCGCCAGTTGCTCTTCCAGCGCAGCATTGCGTGCGCGGGCCTCCTCCGCTTGCCTTTGTGCATCGGCCGTAGCGACCTGGGCGAGCTCCTTTTGCTGCGTCGCCAGCGTTGCGGCGTTGCGTGCGGCTTGCTCCGCGCGCTGTGCATCCTGGGTCTTCATGCGGGCCTGGTCGGCTTCCAGCGTTCGCTGCTCCAGGCGAACCTGGTCACGCACGGCTGCCGAATTGGCGATGTCGGACTCCGCGGATTTGCGGCTGGCCACTTCATTGGCCAGGGCAATCTTCTGCTTGGCCAGATAGGCCAGCTTGTCCAGCTCCCCGATGCTTTCATGCTTGTTGGCAGCGGTGTTGGCGGCAGCCATGGCCTGGGTTGCTGACTGCATTTCCAGTGCGGCATAGGTTGCGATCTTCGGGTTTCCCTGCGCCTGTGCGTAGTCCATGCGGGTCTGCTCCAGCAGACCGGTGGATGTAGGGCCGCTTGCGCACGCCCCCAGCATCAGGAGTACGCAGGCCGCGAGTGTCGTATTTCGGTAGGTTTTCATGGTGGGTGCCTTGGTGGGTTTATTGGGTTCTGGCGCGGTCAAGTTCGACCCGCAGTACGCGAATGTCCTCTTGCAGGGTCTCTGCGACGGCCTGTGACTTGGCTGATCCGGCCTTGGCCTGGGCCAGCTTCGCATCCGCCTGTGCTTGGGTGGCGTAGTCGGTTGCCGCCTTGTAGTCCTTTGCGGCGAGGGCCTTCTTGGCAAGTGCCAGCTTGTCACGGGCGGCCTGCATGTCTGCTGGCGCAAACTCGGTTCCGTCGGCGCGGACCGCACTCTCCACAGCCGCCTGCGAGACGGCCACGTCGGCGGTGGCGGGCGTTTTGAGGCTGCTGCTGCATGCGCTCAATGCCAGGGCGCCTGCCATGCAGGCGTACATGAGCCGGTATCGGGGTGTATTCATATTCAACTTTCGTTTGAGGGGTGTTCGACTGGCGACGTCGTGCCAGGGACCTCCCGGTTGTAGTGTTTTGGACGGCTTGCGTCTGTGCAGTGGCGCACCAACACCGCAACGCCGGGGACCACTGGCGCGGCGAAACCACAGCGCTGCGCGCGTGCCTTGCCTATGTGCAGTGGCGCACTGACCAGGCACCGTCGCAGTCCGAACATCGCCTCTGTGTCCCCACCCTTCACTTCATCTCGAAAGAACCCTATGAAATCAATCAGGCCACTGCAATTGCTTGGCGTTGCCAGTCTCGGAGCTGTCATGACGGCATCTGCGTTTGCGCAGGACAACACGTTCTACTACTGGGGCCTCTCGGCGGGCCAGTCGCATTCCCAGATCGATGACCGGCTCACCACCAACAGCCTGTTGCGCACGCAGAACGCTCCCAGCTCCTACTGGAACGAGACACAGGACACTGCCTACAAGCTGTTCGGTGGATACCAGTTGACACCCAACTTCGCGCTGGAAGGCGGCTACTTCAATCTGGGAAAGTTTTCCTATTCGACCGCGCTGCCTGGCGGCACCATGAACGGCCGCTACGAGGTCGAGGGACTGAATCTGGATCTGGTGGGCACCATGCCATTGAGCGCAAAGTGGACCGCACTGGCCCGCCTGGGAGTCCAGCATGCCATGACGCGTGATGCATTCAGTGGTCCTGGATTGCCGGCGTATGCGTCGGTCGACAACAGCCAGCGCGCCAACAACATGAAGGTCGGGCTGGGTCTGCAGTACGAAATCTCGCCTTCCGTCCTGGTGCGGGGAGAGGCAGAGCGCTACCGTGTCAAGGATGGATTGGGAAACAACGGCGACGTGAACCTGTTCTCCGTTTCATTGGTGTTCCCGTTTGGGCGCTCCACGCCCAAACCCGTGGTGGTCGCTCAGGCGCCAGCCTACGTGGCACCGCCTCCTCCACCCCCTCAGCCGATGGTGGTCGCTCCACCGCCACCGCAGCCTGTTCCGGTGGCACCGCTGCAAACAGTCCAGTTCTCTGCGGACTCGCTCTTTTCGTTTGACAAGGCTGTCATCAGTGCCGACGGCAAGTCCGCTCTGAACGAGTTTGCCGGGAAGCTGCGCGGTACGCGTTTCAGCATGATCTCGGTCGAAGGTCACACCGACCGGCTGGGCTCTACCGCCTACAACCAGAAGCTCTCCGAAGAGCGCGCGGATGCAGTCAAGGCCTATCTGGTTTCCGGCGCTGGAATCGAGCCGGCGAAGATCCGCGCCATGGGTCATGGCGAAAGCAAGCCGGTCACCAACAGTGCCGACTGCAAGGGAACAAGCGCCACCAAGGCCCTGATCGCCTGCCTGCAGCCTGATCGCCGGGTCGATGTTGAAGTCACCGGTGAACGTTAATCCATCCCACCCCAATTGCAACCCCCAAGGAACACCATGAAATTACACCCCCTGAACAGCCTGGCCTTCGCAATGGTGCTGGGCTTTGGCCTTGCGGCCCATGCCCAAACCATGACCAAGCCTGACCTGAAAATGGCGCGCGACGGCGTGGAAAAAGACTACAAGGCAGCCAAGGTCGCCTGTGACTCCCTGTCCGGCAATGCCAAGAAGATCTGTGTGGTCGAAGCCAAGGGCAACGAGAAGTCCGCCCAGGCAGAAATTGATGCACGCAACAAGCCCTCAGCCAATGCCGACCGCAAGGTCCGCGACGCCAAGGCAGAAGCCGCCTACGATCTGGCCAAGCAGAAGTGCCAGGATTTGGCTGGCAATCCCAAGGATGTCTGCATCAAGGAAGCCAAGGCGGGTGAGACCGCAGCCAAGGCCGACGCCAAGCTGCAATTGAAGACGACCGAAGCCAATTCCGATGCGCGCAAGGACACCAACAAGGCCACGAGCACCGCGGCTGAGAAGGTGGGTGAAGCGCGCAACGAGGCTGCCGCAGACAAGGTGGATGCGCAGTACAAGGTTGAGTTGGAGCGGTGTGATGCGCTGGCCGGTCCGGCCAAAGCAAGCTGCGTGGCACAGGCCAAGTCCCGCGCTGGCAAATCCTGA
>JAVBYK010000246.1 GCA_030824095.1 bacterium | reverse complement strand
AGCTCCTGAATTGCTAGCAAACAGCACGCCCACCGCGACAAAGCTCAACCAGAATCCTGGCTGCAGCAGCGCCCACGGGTCACTCGCCACGACCACGGCGCAGGCCAGCATCCACACCAGGGGCCAGGGCCAGCGCGCGCCCGACAGGCGCAGCAGCGCCACCGTGGCCAGCATCAGGCAGGTGCGCTGCGCCGGCACACCCCAGCCGGAGAACAACGCGTAGGCCGTTGCCAGCAGCACGCCGCCGATCAGCGCCGCGCTGGGCGCCGGAAGCGCCAGGCACAGTGCGCCCGAGCGGCGCCACAGCCAGCCCACCAGCAGCGCCGCGCCCCAGGCAAACATCGTGATATGGAGTCCTGATATAGAGACGAGGTGGGCCACGCCGGTTGCGCGGAACACATCCCAATCCGCCCGGTCGATGGCGCCCTGGTCACCCACCACTAGCGCAGCCAGCATGCCGCCGGCCTGCCGGTCCGGCACTCGGGCGTAGATGCGCTCGCGCACGGTCTGGCGGGCCAGTGCCACCGGGTGGTGCCAGGTCTGCCCCCATCGCTGCGGCACCGGGTCGCGGGCACTGGCACGCACGTAGCCGGTGGCCTGCACGCCCTGCTCCCACAACCACAGTTCGTAGTCAAAGCCATGGGGGTTTCGGCTGCCATGCGGCGCCTTCAGGCGCAGCGTCATCTCCCAGCGCTCGCCGGCGTGCACATCGGCGGGCAGGCGGTTCAGGCCCACGACCGGAACGGCAGCCTCGTCCGAGAACGCCCCACCATACCAACCCACATCGATGCGCGGTGGCAGGCGCACGGCTTCCCCGTTCAGCGTCGCAGATTCCAGCGCCAGCCGAAAGCGCAGACCCGACTCATTGCGCTGCGGCATGCTGGTCACCACACCGGTCACGCGCACATCGCGGCCCTCCAGTGCCGGGTCCAGCGCATCCGTCTGGTACGCCATGGCCCGCAGGCCCGTCACACCAAAGCCGAGCAGACCCAGGGCCAGCGCCACCAATGCCATGCGCCAGCCGATCGCTACCCTATTGATAGCACTAAACCCATAAACCACGAGGGCTAGCAGCACAAAAGACGCATAAGCACCCCCGCCAGACAGTGCCGCCTGCTGCAACTGCGCCGCCGTGCCCAGCACGAAGCCGAGCAGGGCCGCAAACAACACGCGGGCCAGGCCGTGGAGGGTGAATGGATCGCTGCGCACCCGTGCATGCTACCTGCCCAAACAGGTGGCGCGGGAATTGCTTGCTACCATGCCAACACGGCTGCACCCGTCAGCCGTGTCCCGTTTACTAAAAAGCGTCCAACCGAGCCCCGCCATGTCCATTCACGCAGCGCTGAACCACGTCACCCACTACACCTATGACCGGCTGGTCGCCCTGGGGCCCCAGGTGGTGCGCTTGCGCCCCGCGCCGCACTGCCGCAGCAAGATCATTTCGTATTCCCTGAAAGTGGAGCCATCCGAGGGCCATTTCCTGAACTGGCAGCAAGACCCGTTTGCCAACTACCAGGCGCGCCTGGTGTTCCCCAACAAGACCCGCGAATTCAAGGTCACCGTGGACGTGGTGGTGGAGATGGCGGTCTACAACCCGTTTGACTTCTTCCTGGAACCGTCTGCCGAAGAGTTTCCGTTCCAGTACGAAAAAATGCTGCAGGAAGAGCTGCTGCCCTACCTGCTGGCCGATGAGCGAACACCGCTGGTGGACCAGTACCTGGCCAAGATCGACTACACCAAGCGCCGCACCATCGACTTCCTGGTGGACCTGAACCAGATGGTGCACCAGGACATCAACTACACCATCCGCATGGAGCCCGGCGTGCAGACGCCGGAAGAGACGCTGACCAAGGGTTCAGGCTCGTGCCGCGATTCCGGCTGGCTGCTGGTTCAACTGCTGCGCCACTGCGGGCTGGCCGCGCGCTTTGTGTCGGGCTACCTGATCCAGCTGAAGTCGGACGTCAAGGCACTGGACGGTCCCAGCGGCACCGAGGTCGATTTCACCGACCTGCACGCCTGGTGCGAGGTCTACCTGCCCGGTGCCGGCTGGATCGGCCTGGACGCCACCTCCGGCCTGCTGGCCGGCGAAGGCCACGTGCCCCTGGCCTGCACGCCGCAGCCGTCGGGTGCCGCGCCGATTGAAGGCGGTGTGGACGAATGCGAGGTGGAATTCAGCCACCACATGCAGGTGACCCGCATCTATGAATCGCCGCGCGTGACCAAGCCCTATACCGAGGAGCAGTGGGCCGACGTGATGACGCTGGGCACCGCCGTGGACAAGGAATTGCTGGAAGGCGACGTGCGCCTGACCATGGGCGGCGAGCCGACCTTTGTCGCCGTGGACGACCGCGACGCCGCCGAGTGGAACACCGATGCCCTAGGGCCAACGAAGCGCGGCTTTGCCACCGCACTGGTGCACAAGCTGCGCAACGAATACGGCCAGGGCGGCTTCCTGCACTTTGGCCAGGGCAAGTGGTACCCCGGCGAACAGTTGCCGCGCTGGGCGCTCAACATCTACTGGCGTGCCGACAAGCAGCCGGTGTGGGCCGACCCCGCACTCTTCACCGACGAGCGCGACCCCACCCACTACACCGCCGCAGACGCCCAACGCTTCAGCCAGGCGCTGGCGCGCAAGCTGTCGCTCAGCGACCAGTACATCCAGGCCGGTTATGAGGACAGCTGGTACTACCTGTGGCGCGAACGCCGCCTGCCGGTCAACGTGGACCCGTTCAACTCCAAGCTCGACGACGAGATGGAGCGCGCCCGCCTGCGCCGCGTGTTCGAGCAAAAGCTCGACACCCCGGTGGGCTACGTGCTGCCGATCAAGGCGAGTGACCCACTGGCCAAGACGGGTGCACGCTGGACCACCGGCCCCTGGTTCTTCCGCGACGAACGCATGTACCTGATGCCCGGCGACTCGCCGATGGGCCTGCGCCTGCCGCTGGACTCGCTGCCCTGGGTCAGCCAGAGCGACTACCCCTACATGATCGAGCGCGACCCGACCGAGGGCCGCAGCGCCCTGCCCGCACACGGCACCATGGCCGCTCGCTATGCAACCACTGCGGCAGCCCCTGGCGAGCTGCCCTTCCTGGCCGGCCAGCTTCCGACCAGCGAAGTCAAGCGCAGGTTCCAGTCCAGCAGCAGCGCCAACGTGGCAGGCACCGCCAGCGCCAATGCGCAAAGCGCCCTGCAGCCCGAACCCGCCGAATACAACCTGCCGCCCCAGCGCCACCAGTCGGCGCACTGGATCACCCGCACCGCGCTGTGCGTGGAGGTGCGCGACCCACGCCGCGCCAGCGGCCCCAAGGCCGAAGCGGTCGGCGAGAAGTCCGGCGTGCTCTACATCTTCATGCCCCCGCTGGAGCGCCTGGAAGACTACCTGGACCTGCTCGCCGCCATCGAGGCCACCGCCAAAGAAGAGAAAGTGAAGCTGGTGCTGGAAGGCTACCCGCCCCCGCGCGACCCACGCCTGAAGCTCCTGCAAGTGACACCCGACCCGGGCGTCATCGAGGTCAACATCCACCCGGTCAACAACTGGAAGGAACTGGTCGCCAACACCGAATTCCTCTACAACGCGGCGTTCGAGTCGCGCCTGTCGGCCGAAAAGTTCATGACCGACGGCCGCCACACCGGCACCGGTGGTGGCAACCACTTTGTGATGGGCGGCGCCACACCGGCCGACAGCCCCTTCCTGCGCAAGCCCGAACTGCTGGCCAGCCTGCTGCTGTACTGGCACAACCACCCATCGTTGAGCTATCTGTTCAGCGGCATGTTCGTCGGCCCCACCAGCCAGGCGCCGCGCGTGGATGAGGCGCGCAACGACCAACTCTACGAGCTGGAAATTGCCATCGAGCAAATCTACAAGAACCGCGAACTCTATGGTCAGTCCATGCCGCCGTGGCTGGTGGACCGCACGTTGCGCAACATCCTGATCGACGCTACCGGCAACACCCACCGCAGCGAGTTTTCCATCGACAAGATGTACTCGCCCGACTCGGCCACGGGTCGTCTGGGCCTGCTGGAACTGCGTGCCTTCGAGATGCCGCCGCACCCCCACATGAGCAGCGTGCAGCAGTTGCTGCTGCGCGCACTCGTGGCCCGCTTCTGGAAGACGCCGTACAAGGCCCCCGTGACCCGCTGGGGCACCGAGCTGCACGACCGCTTCATGCTGCCCACCTTCATCAAAATGGATTTTGACGACGTGATGCAGGACATGCGCGCTGCCGGCTATCCGTTCGACCCGAGCTGGTTTGCACCGCACATGGAGTTCCGCTTCCCGCTGGTTGGCTCGGTCCAGTCCGCCGGTGTGGAACTCACGTTGCGCTGCGCACTGGAGCCCTGGCACGTGATGGGCGAAGAAGGTGCACCCGGCGGCACCGCCCGCTATGTGGACTCGTCACTGGAGCGCATGGAGGTCCACGTCAAGGGCCTGAACCAGAGCCGCTATGTGGTCACCTGCAACGGCCAGGCCCTGCCGCTGCACAATACCGGCACCGTCGGCGAGTTTGTGGCCGGCGTGCGCTACAAGGCCTGGAACCCACCGAGCAGCCTGCACCCCACCATCGGCGTGCATGCCCCGCTGACCTTCGACATCGTGGACACCTGGATGAAGCGCTCACTGGGCGGCTGCCAGTACCACGTTACCCACCCCGGTGGCCTGGCCTACGAGAGCTTCCCGGTCAACTCCTTCGAGGCAGAGAGCCGCCGTCTGACCCGCTTCACCTCCACCGGCCACACACCGGGCGTGATGCACATACCACCGGCCACCATCAACGTGCCGGGCAGCAAGGAGTTTCCGTTTACGCTGGATTTGCGCAGGGGCTGATTTGGCCCGCAGCCACTGTGGAATATGCGCAGGCGGCCGCTGATTTTGTAGCGTTGTCGATTGGAGGCTGCAGGGTTTGGGCCATTGCCTCATGGTGTCGAATCCCCACAAATCGGCGGAGACCAATAACCTAAACCCCGCATATTAGGTGTCGGATCGCGACAGGGAAATTTTATGTGGTTACGTAAGTCAGGTGTGTCCGAACCGATCATGCAGGCAAGTGAACAAGTTGAGTTAGAGTGCCCAGCAAGTCCCACGGTTAGGAGTCGACACCAATGCCAGTCATACCTCTCTCTCCAATGCTTGTTCAATACCTCGTAGGTCTTTGCTGTCTTCGTTGGAGCGCAGATGTCGTCGATGTCACACTCGGCGACCTTGTCCATGACGGCGCAGCCGGTAAGGCGCGAGATGTCGATGTGACAGTGACAGTTGATGCAGGAACGGAAGGCCGTTTTGCCTTCATGGCATATGAAGTGAAACGTGAGGCAGTCCCTCTCGATATTGGGGCCGTTGAGCAGATGGCAATGAAACTTAAGGATATGAAGTCGGTCACTCACCGTGCAATCGTGTCCGCATCTGGATACACCACCGCTGCCCGCGCAAAGGCAAAGAGACACCGTGTAACGCTATACGAAATTGAACCCTGGACCCGTCCATTGCAAGAACAGTTTCCCCTCTTACCAATGAAAGGGACCCCCGAAGAGTGTTTCCCAGTAAGCAAGTCCCTTCTTTGTTGGCCGCAGCATAAATTCGCGATCCTCGCTCGATCAGCGACAGTGCCGTTCAATATCCTCGACACTGACCCGCTGTTCAATGCCAAGAAAAGACCACATCGAAAATATCGAACTTTTCAGGACCTTAAGGCCGAGCTTCTACTCCGTTCAACGGAGATTCTCCTTTCCATTGACCCTGCCAAAACCGTCTTGAATACGTTTCCCATTCCTTGGGTGGTTCCCAATGGTCATATTCCAGCTGGACCAGCTTGGCCACACACTCACACCCTCGACCTTACAAATGATGAGGTCTACTTCGATACCGAATCCAAATTCTTCAGGTTGGATCAAGCCACCATAACAGGCTGGCTACAGTGGCAAAGGTCTCAGGAGCGGACACTTTACTATGTCATGCAGGAGACCAATACAAAGAAAGCTTTCGCAGGAGCATTGATTTCGTCGGACCTTCGCGAAGGACAAATGACAGCTTTGATGTTTTCCCCCAGATCGCTGGAAATCGGCGTCCATTTCGTTCGCTTGGCTGAGAAGCATTTAAATATGATTCGAGAACTTACGCTCGTAAAGCCCGATTGATTGCGATCAGTCAGGCAACCTTCTTTGTCTGCGCGAAAGCTGGACAATCGCCCCATGCATGCGTCTCTAGCCAACCAACTCCCCAGCATTGCTGCACTGTGCGAGCGTTATGGCGTGGCGCACCTTGAGTTGTTTGGATCGGCAACCGGTGCCGATTTCAATTCCGAATCCAGCGACTATGACTTTCTGGTCGAGCTGGACAAGCAGGCGCCTGGTTCTCTCGCGCGGCGATGGATTGATCTGGCCGAAGCGCTGGAGCAATTGCTTGGCCGCCATGTGGATTTGGTGAACCCCAACTACATCCGCAATCCGTATTTCTTGCAGGCCGTCAACCAAAGCCGAACCCTAGTCTATGACCGACAAAGTTCCCAAGCTGCTGTTTGACGCACTCGGAGCCATTGCGTCCTCGCAGAAGTCGTAGACATAACCCCGGCGGCATAATCCTGCCATGC
>JAVBYK010000518.1 GCA_030824095.1 bacterium | reverse complement strand
CATGTTCTTGGCCTTCTTGGCCAACAGGGTCTGGGTGGCCATGACGTGCTCCACCTCGCTGGTGCCGATGCCATGTGCCAAAGCGCCGAATGCACCGTGGGTTGAGGTATGTGAGTCACCACACACCACGGTCATCCCGGGCAGCGTGGCGCCGTTTTCGGGGCCAATCACGTGCACGATGCCCTGGCGCTTGGACAGAAAGGGGAAATAGGCTGCGGAACCGAACTCCTTGATGTTGCTGTCCAGCGTGGTGACCTGTTCCTTGCTGGTGGGATCGGTGATGCCGTCGTAGCCGCGTTCCCAACCGGTGGTGGGGGTGTTGTGGTCTGCGGTGGCGACGATGGAACTGACGCGCCACACCTTGCGTCCGGCTTCCCGCAGGCCTTCAAAAGCCTGGGGGCTGGTCACTTCGTGCACCAGATGGCGGTCGATGTAAAGCACGGCGGTGCCGTCTTCTTCGGTGTGGACGACGTGTTCGTCCCACAGCTTGTCGTACAGGGTGCGACTCATGGTGATTCTTTGGTTGGATGCAAAAGTGCTATGGTGCACGGATTTTGAAACTGGTACAAGAAGTCTATTTATCCTAGTATAAATATCACCATGAAAGATACCGATACCCGTGCGTTACTGGGCACCTTTATCCGTGCCCACCGGGAGCGCCTGCCCATTGTGGCCAAGGCGGCAGGCCGCCGGCGCACGCCCGGCTGGCGCCGTGAAGAACTGGCGGAGGCAGCGGGCGTGGGCCTCACCTGGATCACCTGGCTGGAGCAGGGGCGCGATGTATCGGCATCGCCTGCTGCCCTGGCGCGCCTGGCGGATGCGCTGCTGCTGAATCCGGCCGAGCGGGCCTCGCTGTTCGATCTGGCGGGGCGGCGGGATCCGACCGAGCCGATGCCGCCCCAGATGGATCTGCCAGAGCATGTGCTGGCCTTGCCGGCATTGCTGCAGGTTCCGGCCTACCTGCTGGATCACCTGTGGACGGCCCGCGCCTGGAATGCAGCTGCGGCGCAATTGTTCACGGGTTGGCTGGATGACGGGCGCGAACGCAATCTGCTGCGGTTTGTCTTTTTGTCTTCGGAGGCGCAAACCTTGATTGCGGATTGGTCGGAGCGTGCGCAGCGTCTGGTGGCGGAGTTTCGGGCCGACTTCAGCCGGCGCCCGCGTGATGCGGCCATGCAGGCCCTGATTGATGAGCTTTCGTCCAGCAGCCCGCTGTTTGCGCGACTCTGGCGGGAGCAAACCGTGCTGCACCGGGAAGGAGGCGAGCGCAGCTTTCAGTTGGCCCATGGAGAAATGCGTCGCTACCAGCAGACCACGCTGCTGGTGGCCTCACAGACGGAATGCAAGCTGGTGTGTCTGGCGCCCAAATAAAAAAACCCGCCGGCATTGCTGCGGCGGGTTGATTGGCGCTGGGTGCGCTTAGCGCTTGGCGATAGGCAGTACGTCGCGGCGCTCGGAGCCGGTGAACAACTGGCGGGGACGGCCGATCTTGTACTCGGGGTCGCCAATCATTTCGTTCAGCTGGGCGATCCAGCCGACGGTGCGGGCCAGTGCGAAGATCGCGGTGAACAGGCTCACCGGGATACCGATGGCGCGTTGCACGATGCCGGAGTAGAAGTCCACGTTCGGGTAGAGCTTGCGCTGCACGAAGTAGTCGTCTTCCAAGGCGATCTTTTCCAGGGCCATGGCCAGCTTGAACAGCGGATCGTTTTCCAGACCCAGGGCGCCCAGCACTTCCTTGCAGGTTTCCTGCATGAGTTTCGCGCGGGGATCGTAGTTCTTGTACACGCGGTGACCAAAGCCCATCAACTTGACGTTGGAGTTCTTATCCTTCACCTGGTTCATGAACTCGCCCACCTTGCTGATGCCACCCATTTTCTGGATGTCTTCCAGCATGTTCAGGCAGGCTTCGTTGGCGCCACCGTGGGCAGGACCCCACAGGCAGGCCACGCCAGCGGCGATGGCGGCAAACGGGTTGGTGCCGGAGCTTCCGCACAGGCGAACCGTGGAGGTGGATGCGTTTTGCTCGTGGTCTGCGTGCAGGATGAAGATGCGGTCCAGCGCGCGTTCGATGACCGGATTGACCTTGTACTCTTCACACGGTGTGGCGAACATCATGTGCAGGAAATTGCCGGCGTAACTCAAGTTGTTCTTGGGATACATGTAAGGCTGGCCTGCGCTGTACTTGTACGCCATCGCCACCAGCGTAGGCATCTTCGCAATCAAACGAATCGCGGACACTTCGCGGTGTTCGGGATTGTTGATGTCGGTGCTGTCATGGTAGAACGCAGACAGGGCGCCGACCAGGCCGGTCATGATGGCCATGGGGTGCGCGTCACGGCGGAAACCACGCAGGAAGAACTGCATCTGCTCGTTGACCATCGTGTGGTTGCTCACGCGCTTGGTAAAGGCAGCCTTGCCAGCAGCATCGGGCAGGTTTCCGTACAGCAGCAAGTGGCAGGTTTCCATGAAGTCGCAATTGGTGGCCAATTGCTCGATGGGGTAGCCGCGGTACAGCAGTTCACCCTTGTCGCCATCGATGTAGGTGATGGCAGACTGGCATGACGCTGTGGACAGGAATCCAGGGTCATAGGTAAACATGCCGGTTTGCGCATACAACTTGCGGATATCGACTACATCCGGGCCGACGCTGCCCTGGTACACAGGCAATTCGACGCTGGGGCTGCCATTGCTGAAGGACAGCGTGGCTTTGTTATCAGCTAGTTTCATTTTCGACCTTTCAACAGTTTTTTCTCAACAAACTCAAAACTTCCTGCACATCTTCACGATCCAACGGTGCAGATACCTCGGCCAGGGACTTGCGCCCCATGTGGACATCAAGCAGGTCGTTGTCACTCAGGTCCATCAATAAACCCAAGGCATTGGCCTGCCGCACTGTCAACGACGCGCCGAACCGCCGGAAAAAACGCTCAATGAACAGGTCGTTCTCCAGCAGCCCGCGGCGGCATCGCCACTGCAGCTTGCTAAAGGCCCGTTCGTCCAGCAGTTCCTCGGTCGCGTGCATATATCAAACAGTACGCATAACCATCATCTCCTTGATCTTGCCGATGGCCTTGGTGGGGTTCAGACCCTTGGGGCAAACATCAACGCAATTCATGATGGTGTGGCAGCGGAACAGGCGGTAGGGATCTTCCAGGTTGTCCAGGCGCTCGGCCGTGGCCTGGTCGCGGCTGTCGGCCAGGAAGCGGTAGGCCTGCAGCAGACCGGCAGGGCCGACGAACTTGTCGGGGTTCCACCAGAAGCTGGGGCAGCTGGTGGAGCAGCTAGCGCACAGAATGCATTCGTACAGGCCGTTCAGCTCTTCGCGCTCTTCAGGACTCTGCAGGCGTTCTTTTTCGGGCGGTACTGTCTCGTTGATCAGGTACGGCTTGATCGAGTTGTACTGCTTGAAGAACTGTGTCATGTCCACGATCAGGTCGCGGATGACGGGCAGTCCTGGCAGGGGCTTCAGAACGATCTTGCCGGGCAGCGTCAGCATGTTGGTCAGGCAGGCCAGGCCGTTCTTGCCATTGATGTTCATCGCGTCCGAGCCGCACACCCCTTCGCGGCAGGAGCGGCGGAAGGAAATGGTCGGGTCAATGGCCTTGAGTTTCATCAAGGCGTCCAGCAACATGCGCTCGTTGCCATCGAGTTCCACCTCGATGTCCTGCATGTAGGGCTTCGCGTCCTTGTCCGGGTCGTAGCGGTAGATGGAAAAAATGCGTTTGGTCATGATTAGAACGTCCTTACTTTCAACGGCACGGAGTCAACCGTCAGGGGTTTCATTTGCACCGGTTTGTAGCTCAGGGAATTGCTGGCGCTATCCCACAGGGTGTGCTTGTGCCATTCAACGTCGTTACGACCATTCGGGTGCTCGGCCGAGTCGCTGTAGTCGTTGACCGTGTGGGCACCACGGCTTTCGTGGCGTGCTGCTGCAGACACGATGGTGGCCTGTGCAGCTTCGATCAGGTTGTCCACTTCCAGGGCCTCGATGCGGGCAGTATTGAAGACCTTGGACTTGTCCTTCAATGCGATTGCGTTGACACGGTTGCGCAATTCGGCAATCTTGACAACACCTTCGTCCATGCTCTTCTGGGTACGGAACACGCCAGCGTGCAATTGCATGCTGGCGCGCAAGTCGTCGGCCACCTTCTGGGCGTATTCTCCGCTGGTGGAATTGTCCAGGCGTGCCAGGCGCGCCAGGGTGCGGTCAGCAGCATCTGCGGGCAGCGGCTTGTGGGCCTTGGTTTTGCTGGCGAAGTCCACAATGTGGTTTCCGGCAGCGCGACCGAACACCAGCAGGTCGAGCAGCGAGTTTGTGCCTAGGCGGTTGGCGCCGTGCACCGACACGCAGGAGCATTCGCCCACGGCATAGAGGCCGTTGACCACTTTGTTGCTGGTGCCGTCGTGTGTGACGACCTGGCCGTTGATATTGGTGGGAATGCCGCCCATCTGGTAGTGGATGGTGGGCACGACCGGGATCGGCTCGCGGGTGATGTCGACGTTGGCGAAGTTGACGCCAATTTCGTACACCGACGGCAGGCGCTTGTGAATGGTCTCAGCGCCCAAGTGGTCGAGCTTGAGCAGCACGTAGTCCTTGTTCGGACCGCAGCCACGGCCTTCCTTGATTTCCTGGTCCATGGAGCGGGACACGAAGTCGCGCGGTGCCAGGTCTTTCAAGGTGGGCGCATAACGCTCCATGAAGCGTTCGCCATTGCTGTTGAGCAAAATGGCGCCTTCGCCGCGGCAGCCTTCGGTCAGCAACACGCCGGCACCGGCCACGCCCGTGGGGTGGAACTGCCAGAACTCCATGTCTTGCAACGGAATGCCGGCACGTGCCGCCATGCCCAAGCCATCGCCGGTGTTGATGAAGGCATTGGTGGAGGCTGCGAAGATGCGGCCGGCACCGCCGGTTGCCAGCAACACGGTCTTGGCATGCAACACATGCAGGTCACCGGTTTCCATTTCTAGCGCAGTCACACCGACCACATCGCCTTCGGCGTCGCGGATCAGGTCCAGCGCCATCCATTCGACGAAGAAGCTGGTCTTGGCTTCGACATTCTTCTGGTACAGCGTGTGCAACATGGCGTGGCCGGTACGGTCGGCGGCAGCACAGGCGCGTTCCACAGCCTTTTCGCCGTAGTTGGCGGTGTGGCCGCCAAAGGGACGCTGGTAAATGGTGCCGTCGGGGTTGCGGTCGAACGGCATGCCCATGTGCTCCAGGTCGTAGACGACCTTGGGTGCTTCACGGCACATGAACTCGATGGCGTCCTGGTCGCCCAGCCAGTCGGAGCCCTTGACGGTGTCGTAGAAGTGGTAGTGCCAGTTGTCGTCGTTCATGTTGCCCAGAGAGGCACCAATGCCGCCTTGAGCCGCAACGGTGTGCGAACGGGTGGGGAACACTTTGGAAAGGACGGCGACGTTCAGGCCGGCGCGGGCCAATTGCAGCGATGCGCGCATGCCGGAGCCACCGGCACCGACGATAACGACATCAAATTTTCGGGTTGTAACGGGATAGGTCATGGATTCAGCCTCAAATATTCAGTGGGATCAAAGGCGCCACAGGACCTGGATGGCCCAGCCTGCGCAGCCCACGAGCCAGACGATGGAGAACACCTGCAGTGCCAAGCGCACATACACAGGTTTGACGTAGTCCATGAAGATTTCACGCATGCCGATCCATGCGTGGTACAGCAGGGCAATGATGACGGCAAAGGTCAGCGTCTTCATCCATTGGGCGGAGAAGATGCCGGCCCATTTGTCGTAGCCCATGGGGCCTTTGGTCAGAAGAACCTGCGCGAGCAGGATGACGGTGAAGAGGGCCATCACAAGACCGGTGACGCGCTGGGCCAGCCAGTCGCGAAGGCCATAGTGCGCACCAACGACGACACGCTTGGATCCGTAATTAACAGACATGATCAGTTCCTGGTTTTAGTATGCGGGACGTGGAAACGAGAGGGGCGGTGTTCAGTACAGACCGAACAGCTTGGCGCCCAGTACCACGGTCAGACCCAGGCTCAGCACCAGGGTGATCTGGGCGGTCTTCTTGCCGGCTTCCTTGCTGACGGTGTGGAACAGGTCCATGCGGATGTGGCGCATGCCGGCAAAGAAATGGTGCAGGTAGGCCCAGATCAGACCCAGTGCCACCAGCTTGACCAGAAACCCTGGCACGAAGCCAATGCCGTTGTTGAACAGCGAGGTGAAGCGGGCGAAGGAGACCTCTGAAGTGACCGACGTGTCAAACATCCAGATGATGAATGGCATCAGCAGAAACATGATCAAACCGCTGGCGCGGTGCATTCCGGATACCAGCGAGGCCAACGGCCAGCGGTAACCCGGCAAGTCGTTGAAGGCATTGATGTTGCGGAATTCAGGCCGCTTGGCGCGGAGGGGGGGACTGAGCTCGGACATGGTGGGCTTTCTGGGTATAACCGTTTGTAATTATTGCTGGTGCAAGGCAAAATTCTATTGCACTGCAACAGGCTGACGCTGGACTTGCATCAACAAACCAATCAATTTAGTGCATTTCGATAGTAGTGTTTATTGGTGAGGTATAGGCCGCGGCGCAATTCCATGGGCACGTCGTTGTAGGTGTAGGCGATGCGCTCGACACTCAG
>JAVBYK010000412.1 GCA_030824095.1 bacterium | reverse complement strand
AGGCGATACAACCAGGAAACTGGCCACAGTAGTGTGGCCAAGGGGCCGCGCCCGGTCCAGGCGTTCAGCAGAGTACCGTGCAGCCCCTGCCGCCCGGCGCCCGGCATGCCGCTAGCGGCCACCCGCCTGCGCGGAGGACTGCGTGGCGAAGGTGATCTGGTGCAGGCCGGAGCGCCGCGCCGCTTCCATCACGGTGACGACCGATTGGTGCTTGGCACTGGCATCGGCACTGATGATGACCACCGTGTCCTTGCCGGCCTTGGCGCCTTCCGTCATGGCCAGGGCGACGCTTTCCAGGCTGCGTCCTGCCACGGGCGAGCGGTTCACGCTGTAGGCACCATCGGCGCTGATGGCCACGATGAGTTCCTTGGCGTAGTCGCGCTGGGCATCGGTGTCGGCAACCGGCAGCTTGAGCTGCATTTCCGTGAACTTGCTGTAGGTGGTGGACAGCATCAGGAAGATCAGGACCACCAGCAGGACGTCAATGAACGGGATCAGGTTGATCTCGGGCTCGTCCGTTTTGCGGGGGCGAAAATTCATGGCCGTCCTACTTGCGGAACACTTTGAGGTGACGGGCCAGATGCTCGGCAGAGAGTTCCAGCGTCAGCAGGTAGGCATCCACCTGCCCACGGAAGTAGCGCCAGAAGATCAGCGAGGGAATGGCCACGATCAGGCCAAAGGCGGTGTTGTACAGCGCAATGGAAATGCCATGCGCCAGTTGCGCCGGGTTGCCGCCGGTGGCGCCACCCGGAGCCTGCGAGCCGAAGATTTCAATCATGCCGACCACAGTGCCAAACAGCCCCATGAGCGGCGCTGCCGAGGCAATCGTGCCCAATGCGCTCAGGCGTTGTTCCAGACGCTGCGCGACGATGCGGCCGGTACTCTCCATGTGGGCGCGCAGGTCATCCTCGGTGCAGCGGGGGTCGGCGTTGATCGCACGCAATCCGCTGGCCAGTACTTCGCCCAGGGCCGAGTTCTGCTCCAGTTGGGTCACCACGTCCGGGCCGGGTATAGCGGTGCGCGTCACGCTCAGAACTTCATCGAGCAGCCGTGGCGGAGCCACTTTGGCGGTCTTGAGGCTGATAAAGCGGTCAATGACAATGGCCAGTGCCAGGACGGAGCATGCGATAAGGGGCCAGATTGGCCAGCCAGCGGCTTGTATGATGGAAAACAAAGAGGTCACTCCGTACGGATGAAATGCATCGCGATTATGGCGCAGGTGCATGAACTGTCCGCCCACAGAACTTGTGGATAAGTTTGTGCAGAACTTGTCTGTGTGTGGGTGCAAGGCCGCACCCACGCGGGGTTTTGACAGATTGATGACAAATGCAGCAGTAGAAAAATCAATGGAATCAACCACTTATAACGAGAAATCGGGCTATGCACCGCGTGTCTGGCAAGTCGGCGCGCTGTGCCGCGCCATTGCTGATGCACTGGATGCACGCTTCAACCCCGTGACTGTGGGGGGGGAGATCAGTGGGTTCACTCGTGCCGCCAGCGGTCACTGCTACTTCTCGCTGAAGGACGAGTCCGGGCAGATGCGCTGCGCCATGTTCCGCCGCGCGGCCAGCTTGCTGGACTTCAATCCGCGCGATGGCGACCGGGTCGAGGTGCGCGGCCGCCTGGGTGTGTATGAGCAGCGTGGCGAACTGCAACTGGTGGTGGAGAGCATGCGTCCCGCCGGGCAGGGCACGCTGTTCGAGCAGTTTTTCAAGCTCAAGGCGAAGCTGGAACAGGAAGGGCTGTTTGACAGTGCCCGCAAGCGCCCGCTGCCGTTGATGCCACGGGGCATCGGCGTGGTGACGTCCCTGGGCGCGGCCGCGCTGCATGACGTGGTCATTGCCCTGCAACGCCGGGTTCCGCACATCCCGGTCGTCGTGGCGCCAGCTGCGGTGCAGGGGGAGGGCGCGCCACGGGAGCTGATGCAGGCGCTTAACAGCCTGTATGCCCTGCACGATGGTGCTGGAGCCGACCATACTGTCCCGGTTGACCTGATTCTGCTGGTGCGCGGTGGTGGCGCCATGGAAGATCTGTGGGCCTTCAACGATGAGCAACTGGCCCGCACCATTGCCCGCAGCCCGGTCCCGGTGGTTTGCGGCGTCGGGCATGAGACCGATTTCACGATTGCCGACTTTGTGGCCGATGTGCGTGCCCCCACGCCCACGGCAGCGGCCGAACTCGCCGCGCACCCCACCGATGCCTGGCTGGCTGCCGTGCAAACCCTGGAGACCCGTTTGCAGGATGCGGTGCTTCGCCACGTGGATCGCCAGTCGCAGCGCCTGGATTTGGCGGCCTCTCGACTGGGCCGACCGTCGTCGCTGGCGCATCGCCAGCACATGCTGCTGGCGTCCGTCCAGCAGCGCTTGCAGCACAGCGTGCATTTGTCCCTGCAGTCGCGCCGCATGGCTCTGGATCGTGCAGGGCAGGACGTGGCACCGGCGCTGCGCCGTGCCCTGCAGCAGGCCGCGGATCGTTGCCACAGGGCCGACGTGCGATTGGGCTTGCTGGACCCCACTTTGGTGCTCAAGCGCGGATACGCCTGGCTGACACTGGAGAATGGCAGCACCCTGACCAGCGTCACACAGGCCCGTGCGGGGCAGTCTGTGCGGGCAACCCTTACCGACGGCGCGGTTGACTTGACCGTCGCCAGCTAAAAAATCAATTCATTCCTACAATCGGTTTTATTTGCAAACCAAACGAGAGGATTCCATGGAACATACCCTGCCCGCATTGCCCTACGCGATCGATGCTCTGGCACCCGCCTACTCCAAAGAGACGTTGGAGTTTCACCATGGCAAGCACCACAACGCCTATGTGGTCAACCTGAACAACCTGCAAAAGGGCACCGAGTTTGAGAGCCTGTCGCTCGAAGAAATCGTCAAGAAGTCCAGCGGCGGCATTTACAACAACTCGGCCCAGATCTGGAACCACACCTTCTTCTGGAACTGCATGAAGCCCGCTGGCGGCGGTGAGCCGTCCGGCGCATTGGCTACAGCCATCAACGCAAAATGGGGCAGCTACGCCGCGTTCAAGGAAGCCTTTGTCAAGTCCGCCGTGGGCAACTTCGGCTCCGGCTGGACCTGGCTGGTGAAGAAACCAGACGGTTCCGTGGACATCGTGAACATGGGCGCCGCCGGTACGCCGTTGACCACCGCCGACAAGGCGCTATTGACGGTGGATGTGTGGGAGCACGCCTACTACATCGACTATCGCAACCTGCGCCAGAAGTTTGTTGAGACCTACTTCGACAAGCTGGTGAACTGGAGCTTTGCTGAGGCGAATTTCGCCTGAAGCGAATCGGTCGCCAATGAAAAACCGACCCGAGGGTCGGTTTTTTTATGGTTTGAAGGGTCCGCCGGCGAGTCGGCTGCCGGCCTTGAGCCCCTTTTTGGCAAACCAGCCTTTGTTCATCTCCAGCACATAGCGCACGGGCTTGGCGGAGCAGTGGGATTCCAGTGACAGGGGTTTCATGTCTTCCAGATTGACGATGGTGCCCTCATCGTCGATGAAGGCCGCTGTCAGCGGGATCAGCGTGTTCTTCATCCAGAAGCACAGCCGGCTGGGGTTGTCGAACACAAACAGCATGCCCTCCTGTGACGGCATGTCCTTGCGGTGCATCAGCCCCGTGGCGTGCTCTTGCGATGTCACTGCCACCTGCGCGTCAATCTGGTGAATGCCTGCCGTGAGTCGGGTTCGCTGCAATTGGGTTTGCGGCACATCCTGTGCGCCAACGGTGGCATGTCCAAACAACAGTGCAGCCAGCAAGATGGGGGCGAAATACTTCATGGTGTGATTGTGCAACAGCCATGAAAAATGCCCGCTGGCGCGGGCATTGGTCAAGGCAGACCGTCAACTACTTCTTGGCAGCCTTCTTGGTCTTGTGGCCGGCTTTTTTGGCCTTGTGAGCCGTGGTCTTTTTCTTTTTCATTTCTTTGGCGGGAGCCGCTATGGCGGCAGTCGCCGGAGCCGCTATGGGTGTTGCGGGGGCAACAGGTGCTGCCACTTGGGCAAACGCACCGACGGACACGAGGCCAGCAACCAGAGCAGCGAAGAGTTTGTTCATTTGAATTTTCCAAAAAATGTACAGGGCAACCAAGGTCGATTGTCCGGCAGGGTAAACGGTGACGACGGATGGCAGCCTATATCTTATCGTTTGACAGAATCAAGTAATTTTTTAGGAATAGAATTTATGCACTTTTAGAAGCACAACTTCTCAGGTAATTGCGATCCCAATACTCAACGGAGACCATTTTTCCATGTACCAGCACATCAAAGTCCCAGCCGAAGGCCAGAAAATCACCGTCAATGCGGATATGTCCTTGAACGTGCCTGACCAGCCCATCATTCCATTTATCGAGGGCGATGGCACAGGTCTTGACATCACCCCCGTGATGCTGAAAGTGGTCGACGCAGCGGTTGCAAAGGCCTATAGCGGCAAGCGCAAGATCCACTGGATGGAAGTCTATGCCGGCGAAAAATCCACCAATGTGTACGGTCCGGATGTCTGGTTGCCCGAAGAGACACTGCATGCACTGCGTGATTACGTCGTGTCCGTGAAGGGTCCGTTGACAACCCCCGTGGGCGGTGGCATCCGTTCGCTGAACGTGGCCCTGCGCCAGGAGCTGGATCTGTATGTCTGCCTGCGCCCCATCCAGTACTTTGAAGGTGTGCCCAGCCCGGTCAAGGAGCCGCACAAGACCAACATGGTGATCTTCCGCGAAAACTCGGAAGATATTTATGCCGGTATCGAGTTCGAAGCCGAAAGCGACAAGGCCAAGAAGCTGATCAAGTTCCTGCAGGACGAGATGGGCGTGAAGAAGATCCGCTTCCCCAACACCTCCGGCATCGGCATCAAGCCTGTGTCGCGCGAAGGTACCGAGCGTCTGGTGCGCAAGGCCATCCAGTACGCGATTGATAACGACAAGCCCAGCGTGACCATTGTTCACAAGGGCAACATCATGAAGTACACCGAAGGTGGCTTCCGTGATTGGGCTTATGCGCTGGCACAAAAGGAATTCGGCGCCGAGTTGATCGACGGCGGACCCTGGTGCAAGTTCAAGAACCCCAAGTCCGGCAAGGACATTGTGGTCAAGGACAGCATCGCCGACGCCTTCCTGCAGCAGATCCTGTTGCGCCCCGCCGAGTACAGCGTCATCGCCACGTTGAACCTGAACGGTGACTATGTTTCCGACGCCCTGGCTGCCCAGGTTGGTGGTATCGGCATTGCGCCTGGTGCAAACCTGTCTGACTCCGTGGCCTGCTTCGAAGCCACCCACGGCACTGCACCCAAGTACGCTGGCAAAGACTATGTGAACCCCGGTTCCGAAATTCTGTCCGCCGAAATGATGCTGCGCCACATGGGTTGGTTTGAGGCGGCTGATTTGATCATTGCCTCCATGTCCAAGTCCATCAAGAGCAAGAAGGTGACCTATGACTTCGCCCGTCTGATGGACGGCGCTACCCAGGTCAGCTGCTCCGGATTCGGACAGGTCATGATTGACAATATGTAAATGCAAGACGGGGTGCCCACGCCGGGTGCCCTGTTTCTGTATTGGCAAGCAAGCCGCCAGGACCTCCGTGGGTCGTGGCGGCATTTTTTTTGCTTCGTAACTTGAATCGGCGCACTATGGCTCCAATTCACTCTTGCGGTGCAGTCCTTTGAGGTGACCGATAGAATGGTTTTCATGGCTACAAATAACCCGTCTCAACCACCTGAACCCCCAGTACGCCAGCCGGACCGCGAGGAGGGCGACTCCGTTGTTCTGGAGCGACGGACGCAGCGAACCCAACCGCCGCAGATGTACCAGGTGGTGTTGTTGAATGATGACTACACCCCCATGGAGTTTGTGGTGGTGGTTATCCAGGAGTTTTTTGGCAAGGATCTTGAATCAGCAACCCGGATCATGTTGAAGATCCATCTGGATGGTAAAGGCGTGTGCGGGGTGTATTCAAAAGATGTGGCGGTAACCAAGGTGGATCAGGTGCTGGAGGCGGCCCACAAGGCGGGGCATCCGCTGAAATGCATTTGTGAGCCCGTGGGCTTGTAGAGTGAAAGCAAATTGAATGCATGGTGAGCCGGGAAACGGTTTACAGTTAAATATCAACGCAAGGCAAAAGGAAATCTCATGATTGCCCAAGAATTGGAAGTTAGCCTGCACATGGCGTTTGTCGAGGCACGCCAGCAGCGCCACGAGTTCATAACCGTGGAACATCTCTTGCTCGCGTTGTTGGACAATCCCAGCGCTGCCGAGGTGCTGCGCGCCTGCTCCGCCAATATTGACGATTTGCGCAAGTCGCTATCAAATTTCATCAAGGACAACACGCCCCAGGTGGCGGGTACCGATGATGTCGACACGCAGCCCACACTGGGCTTCCAGCGTGTGATCCAGCGCGCCATCATGCATGTGCAGTCCACCGGCAGCGGCAAGAAAGAAGTGACCGGTGCCAATGTGCTGGTTGCCATCTTTGGTGAAAAGGATTCGCACGCCGTCTACTACCTGCACCAACAAGGTGTGACGCGCCTCGATGTGGTGAATTTCATTGCGCACGGCATCAAGAAAAGTGATCCACCCGAATCGGCCAAGTCCAGCGAAAGCCCGGCTGATACCGAAGAAGGTGCCAGCGGCGAGAAGAATGAAAAGGCTTCGCC
>JAVBYK010000186.1 GCA_030824095.1 bacterium | reverse complement strand
ATCGCCCTCTTCCAGGTAGACGATCTGGTCGGTCACACCGGCCAGCGCCATGGCATCGCTGGCCAGAAAGTGTTCCTGTCCGTCCTTGCCAACACCCAGAATCAACGGGGACCCGGCCCGCGCGCCCACCAGTCGGTGGGGCTCGTCCTTGCAAAAGACCGCAATGGCATAGGCCCCGTGCAACTGGCTGACCGCAGCCTGCACCGCCTCAAACAGGTCGCCGTTGTAGACGCTGTCCACCAGATGGGCCACCACCTCGGTGTCGGTCTGACTCACAAACACGTAACCCTTGGCCTTCAACTCGGCACGCAACTCGTCGTGGTTTTCAATGATGCCGTTGTGCACCAAGGCAATGCGTCCCGGCTTCTGGTGCGCCTGCACCCCGCTACCGTGGCTGAAATGGGGATGAGCATTGCTGACCGAAGGTGCACCATGCGTGGCCCACCGGGTGTGGGCGATCCCCAGTTGCCCCTGCAGCCCGCCAGATTCGGCACCCGGCGCCACCTGCGCAGCCAACTCTGCTACACGCGATGTGCTGCGGGCCCGCCGCAAACCCGATTGCGACGCATCGGCATTCTGGACATATACCGCAACCCCACACGAGTCGTACCCGCGGTATTCAAGCCGCTCCAGCCCCTGCACCAGGATCGGAACAATGTTGCGGGTAGAGACCGCGCCGACGATGCCACACATAGTGAACTCCTCATAAAACACAAGATGGGCAGATAGTAGGGCGGCATGAAAGCAATTTCTTTTAAATTTTTATATACTATTCGATGATATATTTCACTTTTAGCTCAAAATGAAATTTATTTTCATTTAGCCATCACCAGTGAACAAAATGACAATTGACGACATCGATCTTCAGCTGCTGGATTGGCTGCAACGCGATGCCAGCCTGAGCAACCAGGCGCTTGCCGCCAAGGTCAACACCTCGGCACCCACCTGTCTGCGCCGCGTCAAACGCCTGGAGGACGCTGGCCTGATTGAGCGCCGGATAGCAGTGCTCAATCCGGAGCGCCTGGCGGCCACCATGGGGTTCGGACTGACGGCCATTGTGGAAATCACGCTGGACCGGCAGGATGCCCAGGCGCTGGAGCAGTTCGAGGGCCGTGTAGCCAATGACACCTGCGTCCAGCAGTGCTACCGCGTGTCCCCGGGGCCGGACTTTGTGTTGATCGTGCATGCCGCCAACATGCCAGCCTACCTGGCGCTGACCCGGCGGCTGTTTGCCAGCGACACCAATGTGCGCAACACCAAGGCATTTTTCAGCATCAAGCGCAGCAAGTTCGGAGCCGAATTGCCTCTGGTGGACGCGACAAGCGGTTAGACTTTGTGCCGCTAGGCTTTGGGCATACCACCACATACAGGCAATCGACACCGCGATGACGAGCGCTACCCCCCATTTGCCCCCATCGCCTCTGGTCGAGGATGCCCCGACTCCCCACAACGCGGCAGACTGGCTGCGCCTGGCCTGGCAGCGCTATGACAGCGGGGACCTGGACCGCGCGATTGAAGCGGCCAGGCAATCGCATGACGTCAGCTACCAGGATCACGAACGGTGGGACGCCTGTGCCGCGCTGTGCTGGCTGCATCTGGAGAATGGCGACTTGATCAGTGCGGAAAGCGCCACGCTTCCCGCGCTCCCATTCGCCACTCAGCATGCCCCCCTGCAATGGCACGCAGGCAACCTGTATCTGCGCAAGAAGGAACCCGCACTGGCGGCGCACCACCTCTCCCGGGCACTGGAACTCAACCCGTCTCTGGACGACGCCGCTTGCGCACTGGCCTGGGCCCTGCACGATCTCGGTAAACTCGCCGAGGCAACGATCTGGGCTCGCCGCGCACTGAACCAGCGGGTCACCCCGGTGCGCCAAGCGCAGCTGGGCTGGCTGTTGTTGCAACAGGGGCAGGCATCCGACGCAGCGCCCTTGCTGCAAGCTTCTCTGCAGGCAGCACCGGATGTTCCAACCACCTACCTGCATCTTGGACGCGCCCTGAGCGAACTCGACCAGCGCCAGGATGCATTGCACGCCCTGCGCCAGGGCGTATCCCGTTTCCCGGATTCCGCAGAACTGCTTCTGGCGGCAGGCTGGGTTCACCATGACCTGCAGCAAAACACCAAGGCGGCCGCTCTGGCCGATCAGGTCCTGCAAACACACTCCCGATCCGCCAGTGCCTGGCATCTGCTGGGTGTCTGCAAGCTGGCGACAGGCTTCAGCGAGGAAGCCGCGGGCCACTTGGAGCATGCACTGCGCCTGGACGGCACCAACACCGATGCAGCCATCCAGTTGTCCATGGTCCTGCGCCGCGCACAGCTGCCCGCCCGGGCGGCAGCCGTGCTGGACGCCGCGGCCCTGCATGCCCCTGAACAGGCAGCATTGTGTGCACTGCGTGCCCAGGTCTGGCTGGATCAGGATGAAACGGATGCTGCCCGCCGCATGATCCACGCCCTGATTGCCCGGGAACCGGGTAGTGCCAACTTGTGGTTCCTGCTGGCGCAGTCGTTGCACAAGCGGCAGCGAACGCAGAGCGCCGCCAGAGCGGTGCGGCGCGCCTTGCGGCTGGACCCCGGCCATGCCGAGGCATGGAAGTTTTCCGCCTGGCTGGCACTGGAAGTTGGCCGCCCCGCAGACGCCCGCTCGGCCATCGCCCAATGGCTGAAGCTGTCTCCCCGCGCGCAGGAGACCGACATTCAGGCGGCTGCCGTTCTGACCCGTTGCGGGGACCTAGCCCAGGCCAGCGCCCATGCCGAAGCGGCCGTTGCGTGCGACGGTGAATCCGCGGATGCCTGGCGCGCCCTGGGGCAGGTTCGCCACTTGCAAGGACGTCTTGATGAGGCAGAGTCCTGCTTTCGGCATGCGCTGGCGCTCACCCCCCAACCAGCCACGCAACACCTGCGCACGCTGGGGTGGATATTGCGTGCCCAAGGACGGCTGGAAGCGGCCACCGAAGCATTCCGGCAAGCCGTGGACTGCGAGCCGGAAAACCCGGTGGGCTGGCTGGAACTTGCTGAGGTCCTGTCGCTCAGCGCCGACATCGCAAGCGCCAGTGATGCGGTCCGGCGCGCCCTGCTCGCCAGGCCCAAATGGCCACAGGCCGAACTGTTGCAGGCCCGACTGCTGGCGGCACAGGGACAGCCCCATTGGACAGCGGTGGTCGATCAATGCTGCGCCCTGCTACGGCGACGCGAGTGTGTGGCGGACTCGGCCCGCGTGCTCATGGAACTGGCAGCCCAGGGCTGCAACCGCGCCCACCAGGGCCTGCAGCTTCTGTCCCGGACGCAGCGTCGAGCGGCCTACCACGAGGCACTGGAAGCGGCACAGGCCCGCTCCGCCCATGCCGTGTTCTTCCAATTGGCGGAACTGGCCCACCAGGATTTCCCGGACGATCTGCGCATTGCCACCACCGCGCTGTGTGCACTGGGAATGCGCAGCGACACCAGCGTGCCGGAACTGGCCCGTCGCACCCGTTCCTGGAACCGCCGCCTCGCCTTGTGCACGGGTGCCACAACCACCGCCCCCAAAACCCCCCATCTCCCAGCCGCTCAGCGCCTGCGCATTGCCTACGTCGCGGCGCATCTCCATCGCTCGCTGCTGATGGGCGTCCTGGCGGCCCACGATCCTCAGGTGGTGGATGTCTTCCTGTACTGCGACATCACCGCCGACAGTCTGGGTGAACTGGCACAGACCATCCACTTGCAGCCGCTGCGCGGGCAGGATCTGGTGGCATCCATGTATGCCAACCGGATCGACGTGGCCATCGACACGGTAGGTGTTGGCGGCTTTCTGGGGCAGGACCATGTGCTCCAGCAATTCGCACGGCGTGTGGCCCCGGTTCAATGTGCCTGGCTGGGTAGTTGGGCCAGCGGCGGTGGAATCTACGACTGCCTGTTCACCGACGCCTGCGCCGTGCCCGAGGCGGCCTCGCCGCAGTATGAAGAATCCGTGATTCGCCTTGCGGGCGGACAGTGGGCATGGAAGCCGCCACTCATGGTCCCATCCGTGACGCCACCACCCTCCCAAACCCGCCAGCGCATCACCCTGGGCTGCCCGGTGCGCGCGTTTCGCATCAGTCAGCGCACGGTGCAAACCTGGGCGCGCCTGCTGGCACAGCTGCCCCAGGCCGATCTGGTCCTGATGGGCGAGCACATTGGCAATGCACCGCTGCGCGCCGAACTCCACCAGGCAATGGTGCAAGCCGGTGTGGATCCCAGCCGCGTGACGTTCCAGGCGCTGCGCCCCTACGCAGACTATCTCGCCAGCTACGCGGCCATTGACATCGTGCTGGACAGCTTTCCAGCCAACGGCGGCCTGTGCCTGCTGGACGCGTTGTGGATGGGCGTTCCGGTGGTCAGCCTGGCCGGCCAGTGGATGGGGGAACGCCAGGGCCTGTCCATCCTGACGGCCATAGGCCACCCGGAATGGGCCGCTGCCGATGAAGACGCCTACATCGCCGCAGTGTGCACACTGGTCCGCCAACCTGAAACCTTGCCGGCATTGCGCGAGCTCCTGCGCGGCGAGATCGCTGCGTCCCCTCTGGTGGATGCACGGCGTATTGCTCAGGCCATCGAAACGGCTGGCCTGCAACTGAAACAACAGGCCAGCGATGTGGCCCAAGCGACCTCGCACAAGGAGCGTGCTCGCGCCGTGGCGCGGCACCAGCTCGCCACCTGGCTGAGCCAGCCAAGGCGCCTCTGCCTCACAACACCCGCCCAACCGGCACGCGGCACCATCGACGTCTCGGTGGTCATCGTGCTGTTCAACCAGGCCGGCCTGTCGCGCCAGGCGTTTGCGGCCCTGGCGGACCAGACGGGCGTGTCGTTTGAAACAATTGTGGTGGACAACGCCTCGGGCGACGCCACGCCAGCGCTGCTGGACCGCCTGGATGGGGTGACGCTGATCCGCAACACGGCCAACGTCGGCTTCCTGCATGCTGCCAACCAGGGCGCTGCCGTTGCGCGCGGTCGCCACATCGTCTTTCTGAACAACGATGCCATCCTGCAGGACCATGCACTGCGCCAGGGCGTTCACCGCCTGGACAACAGCGTCGACATCGGCGCCGTGGGGGGGCGCATCGTGCTGGCGGACGGCAGTCTGCAGGAGGTCGGCTGCATTGCCTACCGCAATGGGTCCACGTCCGGCTATGGCCGGGGCATGGACCCGCATGCACCCCAGTTCCACTGTGTCCGTGACGTGGACTTCTGCTCCGGCGCCTTCCTGATGCTGCGCCGCAACCTCTGGCAGCAACTGGGCGGCTTTGACACGGCCTATGCACCGGCTTATTACGAGGACACCGACCTGTGCCTGCGCATCCAGGATGCGGGCTTTCGCGTGGTGGTTGACCCGTCCATCTGGCTCAGCCACTTTGAATGGGGCAGCTCCACATCCAGCGCAGACGCCGTGACCTTGATGGAAGGCCGCCGCGCGCTCTTTGCCACGCGGCACCATCAGCGCCTGGCCCAGCGGCCTCTGCCAGAAGACGCCCAGCCCGACAAGGACCGCTGGCTGGTACACCCGCGCAGACCCCGCATCCTGCTGATCGACAATGCCGTTCCCCACATGGCCGTTGGTGGTGGCCTTCCACGCGCCCGGCTGATCGTGCAGGCTCTGGCCGAGCACCACCTGACGCTGTTTCCGCTGTGGGACTGCGATGACGACTGGCGCGCGGTCTATGCATCGATCCCAGACACGGTCGAGGTCATGCTCGGCGTGGGCGCCGCCGGCCTGGAAAAGTTTCTGGAGCAACGCGCGGGGGTGTATGACTTCCTGATGGTCAGCCGCCCTCCGAACATGGCCTTTGTTGAAACACTGTGGGCCCGACGCCCCGAACTGTTCGCCGGCATGCGCCTGGTCTACGACGCAGAGGCCATTTTTGCCCTGCGCGAGATCGGTCAGGCTGCGGTACGGGGCCAGCCCATGCCACTGGAAAAGGCCCGTCAGCTGGTGGAAGACGAACTGGCCCTGATCCACCGCGCAGAAACCGTGTTGACGGTCTCTGCCAGCGAAACCGGAATGTTTCGTGCCGCTGGCGCGCGCCAGGTCCACCTGCTGTCCCACGCGATGGAAACCCGCCCCAGCCCACCCAGCTGGGACCGCCGCAGCGGCCTGCTGTTTGTCGGGGCCATCCACCCGGGCACCCCGAACGAAGACAGTTTGCTATGGTTTTTAGAGCACGTCATGCCGATTCTACGAAGGCTGGATGCCAATTTGGCTACTATCTCTCTGGTGGGAGACTGCACCTCTGCCCACGTTGCGCGGCTGGCGGGAGAGCACGTGCGCCTGGTGGGCCGGGTGGACGACCTGACACCCTGGTACGACCGGCACCGGGTGTTCATTGCGCCCACGCGCTTTGCCGCCGGGGTGCCGGCCAAGGTCATTGAGGCGGCCTGCAACGGCATTCCGGTGGTGGCAACACCGCTGCTGGTGCGCCAGCTGGGGTGGGAGGATGGCGTCGAGATCGCCTCCGGCGAAGATGCTGCGACCTTTGCCCAGGCAGTGGCTATGCTTTACACCGATCAACCGCTATGGAACCGTGTGTGCCGGGCCATGGCCGACAGAACGCGCGCGCAATATGCACCGGCGCATTTCCTCGCCACGCTGCGCACCGTATTCCAACTGCAGGACGACTGAAACCGTGACTTCCCTTCGTACGAC
>JAVBYK010000285.1 GCA_030824095.1 bacterium | reverse complement strand
GCCATCATGGGCGCCACGCGGCTGTATTGCATGATCGCGCTGATCCTGGCCGGCGCCGCCTTTCTGACGCTGGCCATGGGCTACATCGGCCTGCCGCGCCATCTGGCCGAATGGATCGCCACGCTGGGCTTAAGCAAGTGGCAGCTCATCGTCGCCCTGTCGGTTTTCTTCATCATCCTGGGCTGCTTCCTGGACGGCATCTCCATGGTGGTGCTGACCATGGGCGTGCTGATGCCCACGGTGAATGCGGCTGGCATCGACCCGATCTGGTTCGGCATCTTCATCGTGCTGGTGGTGGAGATGGCGCAGATCACGCCGCCGGTGGGATTCAACCTGTTTGTGCTGCAGGGCATGACCGGACGCCAGCTCACCTGGATCGCCAAGGTCACCATGCCCATGTTCTGGCTGATGTGCGTGGCCGTGGGGCTGATCTATGTGTTCCCCGAGATCGTGACCTGGCTGCCGCAGAAGATGGCCAATTAAAAGATGGCACACTAACGGCCCATGTGGCCTGTCATTGCAATCTGTCTGGGCGCCAGCGCGGGTGCCCTGGCGCGCTGGGGTCTGGGCCTGTGGCTCAGCCCGGGTGGCGTCATCCCCTGGGGCACGCTGGCTGCCAACCTGATTGGCGGCTACCTCGTTGGCATCGCCGTGGCCCTGTTCCAGGCCATGCCGCAAATTGATCCCGTCTGGCGCTTGGCGCTGATCACCGGCTTTCTGGGTGGGCTGACCACCTTTTCCAGCTTCAGCGCCGAGGTCGTCAACCTGCTGATGCAGCAGCGCTATGCGTTGGCGCTGGGCACGGCGGGCTTGCACGTCATGGGGTCGCTGTTGCTGACGGTGGCCGGCATCTGGAGCGCCCACCAGTGGCTGCCAGTCCGCTAAACGGTTCGCCCACAAACCCGTGTCCTACATCAAACGCCTGATCGCGGGCCTGTTCAACCTCACCATCGGGCCGCTGCTGGCCCTGATCCTGATATTCGAGGAATGGGGCTGGGAGCCGCTGCAGCGTCTGATGGCCCGCCTGGCGCGCCTGCCGTTGTGGGGGCGCATGGAGCGCTTCATCGCGGCTCTGCCGCCCTATGGCGCGCTGGTAGCCTTCTTTGTGCCGGCGCTGATGCTGCTGCCGGTCAAACTGCTCGCGTTGTACTGGATCAGCCGCGGCCATGCGGTGCTGGGTATCACCGTGGTGCTGACCGCCAAGATGCTGGGCACCGCCGCCGTGGCCCGCCTGTTTGCGCTGACCCAGCCCGCCCTGATGCGTCTGGCCTGGTTCGCCAGTCTGTACGGCCGCTGGAAACCGTGGAAGGACGCGCTGATAGCCCGGGTGAAAGACACCGCCGTCTGGCACGCCACGACGGCGCGCGTGCGCGCCATCCGGCGCTGGATCGGTTTCTAGATTGCTATTGTTTCAATAGCTGCTTAACCAGCATTGACGAGGGCTAGTGGCCGATTTGACCACTAACCTCCCCGCCAGAATCACGGTTTGACGCTGACACTCACCCCCTGGCTGTAGAGCGTGAACGGCGCTGTCATGATGCGGTAGCTGTAATGGGCCAGTCCATCCGGCCAGCTGTTCAGGGCAGAGAACTGCGGCGGAATGGGCGCCAGGATCAGGTCTGGCGTCAGCACATACCGCTGCCCATTGCCAAAGACCACCAGCACCGTGCCATCCAGCTGCACCACCATGGAGCCACCCATCAGGCTGACCTGGGTTTGCAGCGCAGCCGGGTCCAGCACCGCCGGGTGCAGTTTTTGGGTGTTGCCGTTGGCGTCGGTAAAACGTAGCAACCCATCGGGTCCAAAGCCCAGGCTGGGGCCGCCCGGTGTGCCCGTGGTGACCACATAGTCCGGGCGAACCACGTAGTAGCTGCCGTTGTACAGGACCGTGATCACGCCCTGCGGGTTGATCTGCGCCGTGGCCCCCATGCCAGCCAGGAAGGCACCCAGCGCGGTGGGGTTGAAGAGCGCGGGCGTCACATTCAGGGTGCCGCAACTGGTCACCACATCCAGCGGATTGATGCTCTGGTTGTGCAAGCCGGTGCTGCGCGCATCGGTGGTGTTGGCCGCCAGTGGATAGAACGAGATGATCTGACCGTTCCAGCCCACCCGCACTTCCCCGCTGGCAGTCTGGCCCAGGTACACCGCATCGGACCCCAGGGTCTGTCGCAGGATGTCCATAAGGCAGTTGCTGATGGCCGGGGCCGAGCCGCTGGCCATGTTGACCACGCCAGGCAAGCCGCTGACACCGGGGATGGACGGCGGTGTGGGCAGTTGGGTGAACGGGTTGGGCACCGCAGCGGTGGTCAGCGTGGCGGTGGAGGCCGCAGCCGACAAGTTGCCGGCCGCGTCCTGGGCCACCACATAGATGTCGTAGGTGGTGCTGGCGCTCAGTCCGGTGAGTGTGAGGCTGCCCGGCGTTGCATTGGGCAATGCGCCACTCCCGTGGGCGATGACGGTGACTGCGCCGTAGTTCACTCCCGCCTGGGTCTGGGCTGGTGTGGGAGCGGTGGAGCCTGTCGCCACGGCGATCCAGTAGCCCAGAGCCTTCTCGCTGGCCGTGGCGGCCAGCACGCCGCCGCTGGTGGTGGGGCCACTGGTGGCCACTGCGCTCAGCGTAGGTGCGGTGGCATCCAGCACGAGGGTGGCGCCAGACTCGGTGACCTGGCCGGCGGCGTAGGTATTGCCTGCCACATCGGTGAGGGTGGCTGGTGGCGTGACCTTGAGGTGGGCGTTGGCGGCCACGTTGGCGATGGTGGAGCTCGCGTTGCTCAGGTCCACGGCGCTCAGGGTCAGGGTGACCTGGTTACCACCACTCAGAGCGACGCTGGCAATGGTGTAGGACGGTGTGCCACCGTTGGCCGTCACCGTCCAGCCTGCCGCACTGCCCAGGCTGCCACTGGCGAGGGCTTCGCTGAAGGTCAGCACCAGCTTGTGCGGGTCGGCCTGGTTGTTGACGACGATGTTGGCCGCAGGCAGCGTGGGTGCGGTGGTATCGACCAGCACACTGGTGGTGGAGCCCACGCTGTTGAGGGTCAGCGTGGCGTCGGTATTAGCGGCATTGCGGATGGTGCCGCCATTGAGGCTCAAGGCCCCCACGGCGATGCCATCGGAATCAGTTTGGCCGGCCAGCACGGTATAGCGGAACAGGCTGGTGGTGGACGTAGGCGAGGATACGAAATTGGCTTGCACCGTGGTGGCGCCAATGACCAGCGCGATGCTGGGTGTGCCCGTCAACGTGGTGGCCTGGTCCCAGGTAATGGTGAAGTCCAGGTTCTGCCCGGCGCGGTAGCTGCCGTTGGCAGGCGCCGCCACGCTCACTACCGCGGGGCCGGGAGCGGGGGTGATGGCGTTGGAGGCGGCAGATGCTGCGCCGTTACCCACGCTGTTGTGCGCCGTGACGCTACAGGTGTAGTTCTTGCCGTTGGTCAGGCCGGCGACGACGATGGGCGAACTGGCACCGGTGTTGGTGCCGGTGGCGCCGCCATTGCTGGAGGTACAGGTTGCCGTGTACTGGTCAATCGTGGCCCCGCCGTTGAAGGCCGGCGCCGTGAAACTGACGCTGGATTGGGCGTTGTCGGTCGAGGCGGTGCCGATGGTGGGGGCACCGGGCACCACGGCATTGACAGTGAAGGACTGCGACACCTGTGGTGCCGCCAGGTAAGTGCCATCGCCCGCTTGATTCGCGTTGATGGTGCAGGTGCCAGTGGTGACAAAGGTCAGTGCTCCGCCGCTGGTGACGGTACACACGCTGGTGGTGCTGGAGGTGAAGCTCACCGTCAGGGAGGAACTGGCCGTTGCACTCAGCGTGGGCGTGGTGCCGAAGTTCTGTGCTCCGGGGTTGGCAAAGGTGATGGTCTGCGCCGCCTTTGGGGTGACGGAGTTGGATGCTGCCGATGCCGATCCGGTGCCGGCGCTGTTGGTGGCGGTCACGGTGAAGGTGTAGGCCGTGCCATTGTTCAGCCCAGTCACGGTACACGGGCTGGATGCACAGGTGCCGGTGAGGCCGCCGGGGTTGGATGTGGCGGTGTAGCCGGTGATAGCGGATCCGCCGTTGAAGGCCGGGGCGGTGAACGTGACAGATGCTTGCGTGTCACCGCCGGTGGCCGTGCCTATGGTGGGCGCGCCCGGCACCACGGCATTGACGGCAAAGGATTGGCTGACGGTCGTGGCGGCTGCATAGGTTCCGTTGCCAGCCTGGTCGGCGTTGATGGTGCAGGTGCCCGCCGTCACAAAGGTCAATGCACCACCGCTGGTGATGGTGCACACGCTGGTGGTGCCGGAGCTGAAGCTCACCGTCAGAGTGGAGCTGGCCGTGGCACTCAGCGTGGGTGTGGTGCCGAAGTTCTGCGCGCCAGGGTTGTTGAAGGTAATGGTCTGGGGGGCCAGGGGCGTTACGCTGTTGGAGGCGGCAGAGGCGCTGCCGGTGCCTGCAGCGTTGGTCGCCGTCACGGTGAAGGTGTAGGCGGTGCCGTTGGTCAGGCCCGTAACGGTGATTGCGCAGGCAGCGGGACCCGCACAGGTGCCCGTCTGCGCGCCAACACCACTGGCAGTTGCGGTGTAGGTCGTGATCGCAGCGCCGCCGTTTGAAACCGGAGCGGTGAAGGTGACCGTAGCCTGGGCGTTGCCCGCCGTGGCGGTGCCAATAGTGGGCGCGCCAGGAACCACGGCGTTGACGGTGAAGGTCTGCGAGACCCGAGATGCCGCCAGGAAGCTGGCATTACCTGCCTGATCGGTATGGATGGTGCAAGTGCCGGTGGTAAGGAAGGTCAATGCACCACCGCTGGTAATGGTGCACACGCTGGTGGTGCCGGAGCTGAAGCTCACCGTCAGTGTGGAGCTGGCCGTGGCACTCAGCGTGGGTGTGGTGCCGAAGTTCTGCGCGCCAGGGTTGTTGAAGGTAATGGTCTGGGGGGCCTGGGGAGTGACCGAACTTGATGCACTGGAGGCACTGCCGGTGCCAGCAGCGTTGGTGGCGGTTACCGTAAAGGTGTAAGCAGTTCCGTTGGTCAGCCCAGTTACGGTAATGGTGCAAGCCGCGGGGCCTGCGCAGGTACCGGTTTGACCGCCTCCACCACTGGCAGTCGCTGTGTAGGTTGTGATCGCTGAACCGCCATTTGAACCTGGAGCGGTAAACGTGACAGTTGCCTGCGCATTGCCGGCGGTCGCTACTGGACTGCTGGGAGCACCTGGAACCGTCCGCGGTGTAGCGACGACAGCGCTGGAAGAAGTCCCATTTCCGCCTGCGTTGATGGCTCGCAGAGTGATCGAGTAGCTGGTGCCATTGGTTAGCCCAGTCACAACAACCGGTGATGTAGTGTCCGCTGGAGCAAACGCCGTCCATGCGCCGCCGCCGTTGGTCGAGTACTGGTAGTTCGTAATTGCAGAACCATTGTCAGCTCCCGCCGTGAAAGCAATGGAGACCTGTCCATTGCCTGGAGTTGCGACCAGACCTGTCGGAGCAGCGGGAGGAGTGACTCCGCTCACCGTCGAATTGTTCGTTATCGATTGATTGGAAAAATTGGCCGCGCAATAGGTGCCGGTGTCTTCCGCAATATCGCAAACTCCGACCCCTCCCCCACCACCGGAGTACGTCACCGTGGCCACCTGCCCACTGGTCGCGGCTGTTGTCAATGTAAGCACCACGGTGCTTCCGACAATGTTGTTCGCGGTCACCGCATTCGAGACACCGCCGACCGTAACTTGGTAGTCTGCATTTGAATTGATATAGCTATTTACAGAAACGCCCTGGTCATAGGTCAATGTAAGACTGGTTCCAGCGGCATCGATGACCGCAGACTGGAGTATTGGTGTGGACGGAATCGGATTGCAGGTGATATTCACCGTGAACGAACCACCGTCTGGTATGAATCCGGTCGATGTGCCGTAATTCACCGGGGTGGTCGAGCAACTCAGTGCCGAGGAGGCCTGGGTCCAACGGTAGAACGAAACGGAAAAGTAGCCTCCGCTCGATGCGATGGTGAATGATCCGTTGCCATTTCCCGTGATGTCATTCACGCCAGTCACATTGTTGTAGGTGGCTGTGTAATAGTTCCCGTCGCCATTTGTAATCTGCGATGGCTGCTGCAAGACCAGAAGCTTGCCGGGACTTGAGTTACCCCAATACAGATACTCTGCCCACGTATTGAACGTGTAGTTGACCGTAACGGTTGCGAAAGCCGACGAGGCAAAGAGAAAAGCAAAAAAAACAAGAACAGCTTTGGCGAGCAATGAATACCATTGCGCAATTTTTATATTCATCATGTGCATCCCTGAAAAACTGGATATCAAGCAAGTGACAGTTTGCCGAGCACCACCAGTTTGAGGAGGATCGAAGCTTTGCCTGCTAGCGCATACCGCGCCACTCCAGCCAAGCCGAGATCCGGAACCACCCCTCAGTTAGGCAGCGAACTCAAAACCATTCTACTCACAAGGTCTTAAGAGCCACCCTTTCAGGTTTGACGACAGACCGCAAATGCAGTCGCGCCAGTAAAAAGCTCCTCATTGCTATTATTTCAATAGCTTTCTATGCAGCATTTACAAGGGCTAGTGGCCGATTTTGCCAAAAATCATTGCCGCTGGAGTCCACCGTGAACACCGCCACGGCACGGCGCAGGTGCTGGGTTTCCTGGGCCAGGCTGGCGGCGCCGGCGGCGGATTCTTCCACCATGGCGGCGTTTTGCTGGGTGGCCTC
>JAVBYK010000426.1 GCA_030824095.1 bacterium | reverse complement strand
GCTTGTTTGACCGGGCGGTTGGTCGTACCATGCACCTCCCGAATCCAACCGGCTGTACACCCATGGCACAGGACATGACTCCCAGTACCCAATGGCGGGAAGAGGTGCGCGCAGACGAGGCGCAGCGCTTTGCCACCTATGGGCAGCAGTTTGCTGCGTTGCAGGCCCGCAAGTCCAGAAAGTACGGCGCGGGGCGCGCTTTGCACCGCAAACAGCTGACAAGTGCCGAGGGCTTGCTGCAGGTGCTGGACGATTTGCCCGCGTTCGCGCGCCACGGGCTGTTTGCCAGACCGGATACCTTCGATGTGTGGGTTCGCCTGTCCAATGGCGGCATGGACCGTGCCCCGGATCGTGTCCCGGACATCCGCGGTTTTGCGCTGCGGGTGCTGGGCGTGCAAGGGGAGTCGGCACTGGGCAACGGGCCGGCTGTGAGCCAGGACTTTGCGTTGATCAATCAGGAAGTATTCGGCTTTCCCAACAGTGCGGAGTTCGTGGACTTTGTCATGGCAGCGTCCAATGGCATGGGCAGCCTGCTGCCGTTTCTGGTGCGCCGCTATGGAGTACTGGGAGGGACGACACGCCTGTTGAAACTGTTGAAGACCATGGGCAAGCCCTTTGGTGGTTTCGCCACCGAGATGGTCTACAGCGCAGCGCCAATCGCATGTGGGCCCTATGCGGTGCGTGTGCGCCTGGTGCCGGCTCCGGCCAATGGCCCTGCAATGCCGGACGCGAAGCGGGATTGGGGAGCCGATTTCAGTGCCAGGCTGCGCGAAAGAAGCCTGCACTGGGAGCTGCAACTTCAGCCCTTTGTGGACGCGGGATGCACACCCATTGAAGACGCGTCGGTGAACTGGCCCAGTCCCTACACCACGGTTGCCCGCCTGACATTGCCACGCCAGGACGCAGCGTCCGTGCATGGTCAGGCGTTGTCGGCACAGATCGAGGCCGCCGTGTTCGACCCCTGGCAGGCCCTGGCTGCGCACCGGCCACTGGGCGACGTGCAGCGGGCCCGCAAGGTGGTCTATTTTGAAAGCCAGAAAGGGCGTGGCGCTGCCTGAGCGCGCGGTGAAATGCCTCTAAACTGTCGTGCGTCAAGGAATGCAGCGCCCAACAGGTGCACCATTCCGTGGTACATATCCATACTTTTTACGAGGCACTCACATGTTCAAACACATTCTTCTCGCCACCGATGGTTCTGCCGCTTCGGAGCACGCTGCCCAGTTGGCAGTGGGGCTGGCGCGCACCCATGGCGCCAAGTTGACCGCGGTGTACGTTGTGGACCCCTATCCCTACATCGGTGTGGGCGAAATCAATCCCATGGGCTTTCAGGCCTATATGTCGGCAGCCCAGGAGCAGGCCTCGCAGGCCCATGCACAAGTGGAGGCGCTGTGCAAACAGGGCGACAAGCCGGTGACCCTGCAGGCGCGCCTGGTGGAAGACGTGGGTGCTGCCAGCGGCATTGTGCAAACGGCCGAGACCGAAGGTGCAGACCTGGTGGTGCTGGGGTCGCACGGGCGCACCGGCATTGCACGGTTGATGCTGGGCAGCGTGTCCACCAAAGTGGTGGCCGAATCCAAAGTGCCGGTGCTGGTGTCGCGCTAGCTTGAAATGACGGGTTTGGCTCCCAGTTATGGCGTCTGACACACGCTTTGACTGGAGCACAACCCGTGGCCTTTCTCTTGTTTTGCGGCCTGGCACTGCTCCTGGCCGTTGGTTTGGGGGCACAGCCCTATTGGCAGGCCTATCGGCGCAATCGGGTGCGCGAGACAGCCTTCCCGGCTGCATGGCGCAAGATCCTGCGTGAGCGCGTGCCCCTGGTACGCAAGCTGCCGCAGCACCTGCAGATGCAGCTCAAGAAGCACATGCAGGTGTTCATTGCCGAGAAGTCCTTCCTGGGCTGTGCGGGCCTGCAGATCACCGAAGAAATGCGCGTGGTGATTGCCGCCCAGGCCTGCTTGCTGATTCTGAACCGGTCTACCGATTACTTCGCCAATGTGCGACAGATTCTGGTCTACCCCGGTGCCTTTGTGGTCAATCGCACATCGGTTGACAGCGCGGGGGTTCAGCGTGAACAGCGGCAGGCGCTGTCCGGCGAATCCTGGTCTCAGGGGCAGGTCATCCTGTCGTGGCAGGATACGCTGGAGGGTGCTGCCGTGGCCGATGATGGCCGCAACGTGGTGATCCACGAATTTGCCCATCAGCTGGATCAGGAAAATGGTGCGGCCATCGGTGCGCCGCCACCCATGCTGGGCGATGCGGGGCATGACCCACAGCGCTGGTCCCGGGTATTCCATGCGGCCTATGCGCAATTGCAGGCCGAGGCGCGCCATGGTGTGGACGGCTTGCTCGACCACTATGGTGCTAAGGATCCCGCCGAGTTCTTTGCAGTGGCCTCGGAGGCGTTTTTTGAGCAGCCGCAGGCGCTGGACACAGACTATCCCGCGCTCTACCGAGAGTTGTGCGGGTATTACAAGGTGGACCCTGCTTCCTGGTAGCGGGCTGCCTATATGCCTTCCAGCATGACCATGGTTCTGCGGGCGGATTGTTTGCTGATCGGCAGAATCGCCTGGTACTCTGCGGACTCGTAAAAGCGGGTTGCCGAGGCGGTATCGGGAAAGCGCACCAGCACCATGCGGGTGGGCGACCACAAATCGGTTTCCTTCAGGATCAGGTTGCCACCACGAGCCAGGTATTCGCCACCGTACTGCTCGACCAGCGGCTTGGCCTTGAGTTTGTATTCTTCGTAAATCTCCGGCTGGTCGAGCAGGGTGTCCACAATCAGGTAAGTTGCCATGGATATCTCCGTTGGGTTGAAATAGTTCAGTACAGGCCGCGCACCCGGGCCTGCAGGCGGCTTAAGCCCAGTAGGGCGTCGGTAAACGGTGTGGCTACGCCGGTCAGTGTGCCCAACTCCTGGACCACGGTGACCAGGGCGTCCAGCTCCACGGCCTTGCCGGCCTCCACGTCCTGCAGCATTGAGGTCTTGAATGCGCCGAGTTTGCGTGTGACCTGGTGCCGGTCTTCGGGTTGCTGGTCAATCGGTATGCCAATGCGTGCGCCAATCTCCTTGGCCTCCAGCATGACTTTGGACACAAAGTCGCGTACCAGTGGATCGCCCAGGATCAGGTCCGTGGTGGCGCCCGTCAGGGCACTGATGGGGTTAACCGTCATATTGCCCCACAGCTTGTACCAGACATCCTTCTGGATCTGGGCCGATACGGTCGCGGCAAACCCGGCGCGTGTCAGCAGCGCCGCCAGCGCTTGCACCCGCTGGGTGGCCTGTCCCGAGGGCTCGCCGATGATCAGGCCGTTGCCGAAATGGTGGCGAATCACGCCGGGCGCGTCCACCGAGCAACTGGCATGCACCACGCAGCCGATCACATGCGCCGCAGGAATGGCCGCCGCAATTTCGCCACTGGGGTCTACCGCCTGCAATTGCCGGCCTTGCCACGCGCCGCCAAAACCCTGGAAGAACCACCACGGAACACCGTTCATGGCGGTCAACACGACCGTTTGCGGGCCGATCAGCGGACCGATCTGGCGTGCCACTTCCGAGAGGGCCGGGGCTTTGACCGCCACGACGACGAGATCCTGCACACCCAGCTCGGCGGCGCTGGCACGGGCCGTCACGGTGTGCCCGGCGTCGCTCAGGTGCAGACCGTGCTGTTGCAGGGCCGTCAATGTGGCTCCGCGTGCCAGCACACTGATCTGGCAACCGGCGTCCGCCAGATGCGCCCCAATCCAGCCCCCAATGGCGCCAGCACCAACCAAGCAGACACGTGGAAAGGCGTTGGGGGAGGGAGATGGTGACGGAACTTGGTTCACTGGGCTTCCTTGGGCTGGTAGAGAGTGGTTCTATTCTGGCAGCGTTCGGGTACTGGTCATTTGCAGGGCATTCCGTGCAAGCCCACGACTGGTGCGGCTTTTCAGGCTTGTGAACATAGTTATCCACAAGGTGGCCCACAGAAATGGGGGGTAAGTGGTGTGTGGAGGCGCGCAAGCGATGGAGTGGCAGCAGGTCACAATTTTCGCTATCACACAAACCGCTGTCATTGGTGAAGTGTCGCGAAAAATTTTCGGGTTAACCCTCGCTTTTGCACCAATCCTGTTCGTCTGGACAAGAAAAGTACGTGCTGGACGCCCCAAAGGGCGTACAGGGTTATCCACAGAACGTGTGGTAGTCAGTTACAGGTAAGAATTTGGGTGAAGGTGGGTTCAATGGCTGCCAGCTACCAAAACCGTAGCAGAGTCCCCAAAATGCGATACTTGCGCGCGACGATTGATGTACGTCATTTTTCTGCTTGAACCCTGAAAGCCATTTGCAGCGGGAGGCTCGATTGACTGACTCGAATTCATTGGACTTTTCCGAGCGCGCCAACATTCTGGTGGTGGATGACACGCCGGACAACCTGGCCGTGATGTCCTCCCTGCTCAAGGGCACCTACAAGGTCATGGTGGCCAACCACGGCGAGCGGGCCCTCAAGCTGGCACGCTCCACGCCCAAGCCGGACCTGATCCTGCTCGACATCATGATGCCCGGCATGTCCGGCTACGACGTGATTCGTGAGCTGAAGGCCGACCCCGCCACTCAGCACATTCCGGTGATCTTCCTGACGGCCATGAGTGAGACCGAAGACGAACAAACCGGGCTGGACCTGGGGGCTGCCGACTACATCACCAAACCCATATCGCCACCCATCGTGCTGGCGCGCATGCGCACCCAGCTGGAAAACAAGGCAATGGGCGACTTCCTGCGTGATCAGAATGCCTACCTGGAGACCGAGGTGTCACGCCGCACGCGGGAACTGGCTGCCATCCAGGACGTGACCATCCTGTCCATGGCGTCGCTGGCGGAAACGCGCGACTCCGACACCGGCAACCACATCCGCCGCACCCAGCACTATGTGCGGGTCATGGCGAAGAAGCTCCAGGTGCACCCCCGCTTTGGTTACTTTTTGACCGACCAGACCATTGATCTGCTGTACAAGTCGGCGCCGCTGCATGACATCGGCAAGGTGGGTATACCGGACCGGATTCTGCTCAAGCCGGGGCGTTTCACCCCCGATGAATTCGAGATCATGAAGACCCACACCACGCTGGGTCGTGATGCCATCGTGGCAGCCGAAAAGCAACTGGGCATGGAGGTGGACTTTCTCAGCCACGCCAAGGACATTGCCTACTACCACCAGGAAAAATGGGATGGCAGTGGCTACCCCGAGGGCCTGAGCGGAGAAGCCATTCCGATCTCGGCACGCCTCATGGCCGTGGCCGATGTGTATGACGCACTGATCAGCCGGCGCGTCTACAAGGACGGGATGCCGCACGAGAAGGCCGTGGCCATCATCACCGAGGGGCGGGGCAGCCATTTCGACCCCGACATGGTCGATGCCTTCCTCGAACTCCAGGATGCCTTTCGCGCCATTGCAGCGCGCTATGCGGATACCGATGACGACCTGGCCGCCAAGGCCGTGCAACTTGAACGCCTGCAAACTCCGAGCGCGCCATGACACAAGCATCCGTTGACGCTACCCGCCGTCAGTACAACAAGTGGGTTGCTACCGAGTCGATTGAAGACTACGCGCTGCGCTACTCGCCGGCCAGTTTTCGGAAGTGGTCGCCCGCCGTCATCGGCACCACTATGATCGGCACCAACTCGGCCCTGTCCTACGAGGCCATTGGCGCCCTGCTGCTGCTGGATTTTGGCTACAGCAACGCGATCTGGGCCATGGTGTTCGCCGCCATCATCATCTTTTCCGTGGGCCTGCCGATTTGCCACTACTCGGCCAAGCACAGCATCGACATGGATCTGCTGACCCGAGCGGCCGGTTTTGGCTATGTGGGGTCCACCTTCACCTCGCTGATCTATGCGTCCTTCACCTTCATCTTTCTCGCGCTGGAGACCGCCATCATGGCGCAGGCCGTCAAGCTGTGCTTTGGCGTGCCGCTGTGGCTGGGCTACATCCTGTGTTCGGTGGTGGTGATACCCATCGTGTTCTATGGGGTCACGGCCATCAACCGCTTCCACCGCTGGACGCAACTGGTGTGGCTGGTGCTACTGATCGTGCCGTTCTATTACGTGTTCACACGCCAGCCCGACGCCATCCAGATGCTGATGAACTTCCAGGGCGATGTGTCCAAGAGCAATGGCTTTGACTGGTTGCACTTTGGCGTGGCGGCGGGCATTTCGTTCTCGCTGGTGGCGCAGATTGGCGAGCAGGTGGACTACCTGCGCTTCATGCCCGAGCGCACACGCGACAACCGCTGGAGCTGGTGGGCCAATATGCTGACCGGAGGCCCTGGCTGGATTGGCATTGCCTTCATCAAGCAGCTTGGCGGTGCACTGCTGGCTGCGGTGGCAGTAGTGGCGGGCCTGGCGATTGCCGACGCCAAGGAGCCGATCCAGATCTTCAACCACGCCTTCCAGTTTGCCGTGGCCAACCCGTCCACGGCGCTGCTGATCAGCGCGCTGCTGGTCATCGTGTCCGAGCTCAAGGTCAATGTGACCAATGCCTATGCCGGCTCGCTGGCCTGGTCCAACTTTTTCTCACGCGTCACGCATTCTCACCCTGGGCGCGTGGTGTGGCTGATCTTCAACTGCGCGATTGCGCTGCTGCTGATGGAGATGGACCTGTTCGAGGCCATGAACAGCGTGCTGGGTCTGTACTCCAACATTGCCGTGGCCTGGATCTGTGCCGTGGTGGCTGACCTGGCCATCAACAAGCCGTTTGGCCTGAG
>JAVBYK010000452.1 GCA_030824095.1 bacterium | reverse complement strand
CCCAACTGGGTGGCCCAGGCCTCGGTCTGGGCATCGGGCTTCAACTCTCCGGTGATGGCTTCCAGCAGATCATGGGGCGTCAGCAACCCCTGCACCACACCGTACTCGTCCACCACAAACACCATGCGGGCGGAGGTAGTACGAAACTGCTCGATCAACTCCATGCCGCTGAGCGTTTCCGGGACAAAGGCTGCTGGCTCCACGATTGACTCAATGCTGCCCTCGTGCTGCATCCCCAGTTCCAGCAGGCGCGCCACACTGATGAGCCCGACAACCTGCTCCAGCGATCCACGGCACACCGGATACCAGGAGTGCGCGCCCTTGTTCCCGGCGGTACTGGCCTGTTCCAGGCACTGTGCAACGGTGGATGAGGCATCCATCCATTCAATGTCGGCGCGTGGCAGCATCATCGAGGTGAGGCTGCGGTCATCCAGATCAAAGACGTTGCGCACCATCTGGTGCTCGTGCTGCTCAATGATGCCCGCGTCCACGCCCTCTTCCAGGCTGGCTGAAATCTCTTCCTCGGTTACCGCGCGGTTGTCGCTGGTGTCAATGCGCAAGACCTTGAGCATGGCATGCGTGCAGACGGACAGCAGGCGCACAAACGGCTTGGCGACGGTCGCCACCCAGGTCATGGGACGTGACACCAGCCGGGCGACCGTCTCGGGATAGAGCTGGCCAATGCGCTTGGGCACCAGCTCGCCAAACAGGATGGTGATAAAGGTGATGGCCGTCACGACCACACCGGTTGCGGACAACTCGGCGGCGCGTTCGGAGATGGGTAGACTGGCATGCAGCCAGTGGGACAAACCATCGCTGAAGGCCGCTTCACCCACAATGCCATTGAGCATGCCAATCGACGTGATGCCGACTTGCACGGACGACAGGAACTGGGTCGGGTTCTTCAACAACTCCAGAGCCGACAGGGCTCCTTTGTCGCCGGCTTCCGCCATCGTCTGCAACCGGATCTTCCGACTCGCGGTCAACGCCAGTTCCGACATGGCAAAGGCGCCGTTGAGCAACGTCAAAAAGAGAATCAGAAAAACTTCCATGCAACCCAGGCGAGAATAAACACCATGGCACTTTACATGATTGGCGACGTTCAAGGCTGCGATGCCGCCCTGCAACGGCTGTTGGACACCATTGCTTATTCCCCCAGCCGCGACACACTCTATCTATTGGGCGATCTGGTCAATCGGGGGCCCGACTCCGCCGCGGTGCTGCGCCGCCTGATGGCCTATGGCGACGCCGCCCGCTGCCTGCTGGGCAACCACGACCTGAACCTGTTGGCCGTGGCCCAGGGCACGCGCAAACCCCACCGCAAGGACACACTGGACAGCGTGCTGAATGCACCGGACCGCAACGCCATGCTGCACTGGGTATGCCACCAGAAGATGGCGCTGTTACTGCAGCGAGGCGACAAGGCGCTGCTGATGGTGCATGCCGGCGTTTTGCCCACCTGGACGGTCGACCAGACCATGGCACTGGCGCGGGAGGTTGAGATGCAACTGCAGGGCGGCCAAAGCGCGGCATTTCTGCTGGCCATGTATGGCAACACCCCCAACCATTGGGATGACCGGCTGGCCGGCATGGACCGCCTGCGCGTGATCGTGAATGCGCTGACAAGGCTGCGCTTTTGCACCGCGCAAGGCGAAATGGAGTTTGAAACCACGGAAGGCGCTGGTGGCGCACCAACTGGCTACATGCCCTGGTTTGATGTGCCGGGGCGCCAGACAGCGAGCGCCGCCGTGGCCTTTGGCCACTGGTCCACGCTAGGCTGGCTGGGTCGCACGGACCTGCTGTCGCTGGACACCGGTTGCGTGTGGGGAGGCTGTCTGAGTGCCCTGCAGTTCAACCTGCAGGACGACAGCCAGACGCTGATCCAGGTGCAGTGCGAGGCCGCACAGCAACCCGGACGCTGATCACGAGGCCTTGAACAGGGCCGCGACCTTGACCTTGGGCTTGATATTGGCCGAGATACTGCGCGATGCAGGACGCGCCGTGGCTTCCCAGGAAGGCGCTGCTGCCTCGCTGACCGCGGTTGGCTCGTACGGTTTGTCAAAGAAGGGATCGCGCGAAGCCTGGGGCGGACGTGCGTAGTCGTTGCGCGGCGCACGGGGGGCACGGCTGCTGTAACTGTCGTCCCGGCTAGCGCGGCTGGCTCCACGGCCACCACTGCGGCCGTTGTCGCCACCGCCGGTGCTTTCGCCATCGTGCGAATACATGCGCCGGCCATCGTTGATGCGACCCTGCTTGCGGATATCCGGAGCGTCTTCGTCAAACTCCACGGCTTCCAGTTCGATCTTGGTCTTGATCAGCTTTTCGATGTCGCCCACCAGGCGGGCATCGTTGTTGCCACCGACAAAGCTCACTGCCAGCCCGGCGGCACCGGCACGACCGGTACGGCCAATGCGGTGGATGTAGTCTTCGGCGTTGAACGGAATGTCGAAGTTGAACACGCAGGGCACGTCCTTGATGTCCAGGCCCCGGGCCGCCACATCAGTACACACCAGCAAGTCCACTTCGCCCTTCTTGAAGGCGTCCAGGGCTTTCAGGCGCTCGTCCTGGCTCTTGTCGCCGTGTAGGGCCGTGGTCTTGAGGCCTTCGCGCTCCAGCGTGCGGGCCAGACGGGCACAGCCGAGCTTGCTGTTCACAAACACAAAGGCCTGCTTCATACCGCGCGACTTCAGAATCTGGTGCAGGGCATGGCGCTTTTCGTCTTCCGGCACGCTGTAGAAATGCTGCTCCACGGTCGAGGCGGTGGCATTGGCGCGCGCCACCTCGATGGTGACCGGGTTTTGCAAATAGCTGCTGGCCAGACGCTTAATCTCGGGCGAGAAAGTAGCACTAAACAGCAGCGTGGTGCGCTGCTTGGGCAGATAGGACAGGATGCGCTGCAGGTCGGGCAGGAAGCCGATGTCCAGCATACGGTCAGCCTCGTCCAGCACCACGTATTCGACCTGGTTCAGCACCGCGTTCTTGGCCTCAATGTGGTCCAGCAGGCGCCCGGGTGTGGCCACCAGGATTTCAACGCCTTTTTTCAACTCCAGCGTCTGGGGCTTCATGTCCATGCCGCCAAACACCACGGCGCTGCGCAGGTTGGTGTACTTGGCGTACAGCTTGACCTGCTGGGCGACCTGGTCGGCCAGCTCGCGGGTGGGCAGCAACACCAGGGCGCGTACCGGGTGGCGCGCAGGCGAGGTGGAGCTGTTTTCATGCTTGAGCAGGCGGTGCAGCAGCGGCAGCGAGAAGGCTGCGGTCTTGCCGGTGCCGGTCTGGGCGGCGCCCATCACGTCCTTGCCGGTGATCACCACGGGGATGGCCTGGGCCTGGATGGGGGTCATGGACTCGTAGCCCATTTCGGCCACGGCACGCGCCAGAGGTGCTGCCAACTGCAACTGGGCAAACGCCATGATGGGCGTGTCCGCGTTCAGTTCGTTCGATATTTCAGGGGTAGCCGGGGTATTCAGTTCAGTATTTAAATCGGTCATGCATAGCAAAAAGAGGTGCTATCCGTCCGATAGCTGATGGGCACCCAACGCTGGGGCCACCCCGTATTATCCCCTAGTCTCACAAATTGCGGGCGGAAAAGGTGTCACAGGCCTTGACACTGCCGTTTTGGATACCCTTGGCAAACCAGCGCTGGCGCTGCGCGCTGCTGCCGTGGGTGAAGCTTTCAGGAACCACCGCCCCACCATGGCCACGCTGCAGAGCATCGTCGCCGATCTTCGCCGCCGCGTTGATGGCCTCCTCCACATCGCCCTGCTCCAGCAACTGGCGCGCATTGTTGGCGTGGTGTGCCCAGACGCCGGCAAAACAGTCCGCCTGCAGTTCCAGGCGCACGCTCAAGGCGTTGTACTCGGTCTTGCTGGAGCGGCCGCGCATCTGCTCCATCTTGTTGCTGATGCCCAGCAGGTTTTGCACGTGGTGACCGACCTCATGGGCAATCACATAGGCCTGGGCGAAGTCGCCCGGTGCGCCCAACTGGGTCTTCAGGGTCTCGTAAAAGCCCAGATCGATATAGACCTTCTGGTCAGCCGGGCAGTAAAAGGGGCCCATCGCCGCCTGGCCCTGGCCGCATTCCGTCGGTGTGGAGCCACGAAACAGCACCAGCTTGGGGTTGCGGTAGGTAGCGCCACCCTGGGTGAACACGTCTTTCCACACGTCCTCGGTATCGGCCAGCACAGTGGACACAAATCTCGCCATGCGGTCGTCGGCCGGTGGCTTGTGGGCCGGTGCCTGTTGCACCTGCGCCGTAGGCACGCCACCCTCGCCACTGAGCAGGCCCAGAATCGTCAGCGGGTTGACGCCGAATAGCCAGCCACCCAGCAACGCAATGACGATGGTACCAATGCCAATGCTGCGACCTCCGAACCCGCCACCCCCACCACCGCCGCTATCGTCACGGCGGTCCTCGACGTTGTCCGACTCGCGGTTACCTTCCCATTTCATGATTGCGCTCCTTTCGCCCAGTGAGAGCGCTACTTACTGTGTGGATGGTAATACCCCCAGCCTTGCGCACGCCCTTCACCCTGCCTAAACTTTGCCCATGCCCGACACCACCGCAGCCGACCCCAGCCCCATTGCCGCGGGACTCAAGCTCGCCGAACTCATCAGCGCCCTGAGCCATGCGCTGGATATTACCGAGGGCCAGCCCGAAGGCCATTGCGTGCGCTGCTGCTGGATTGGCATGCACATCGGCCGCTCCATCGGCCTCAGCGAATCTGAGCAATGGGAGCTGTACTACACCCTGTTGCTGAAAGACCTGGGCTGCAGCAGCAACGCGGCACGCATCTGCGAGCTGTATCTGACCGATGACCTGGATTTCAAGCGCGACTTCAAGCAGGTGGGCGACAGCCTGCCCCAGGTGGTGCGCTTTGTGCTGCAACACACGGGATTGAAGGCTGGCTTGGCCGAACGCTTTCGCAGCGTGCTGCACATCTTCCGCCACGGCCCCGAGGTGTCGCAAGAGCTGATCCAGACCCGCTGCCAGCGTGGCGCCGAGATCGCCCGCCTATTGCGTTTTTCGGAGGGCGTGGCCGCCGGTATCTACAGCCTGGACGAGCACTGGAGCGGCCAGGGCAAGCCCGACCAGCTCCGGGGCGAGGCCATTCCCGTCTACGCCCGCATCGCCCTGCTGGCCCAGGTGGTGGATGTGTTTCACACCGCTGACGGCAAGATTGCTGCCATGGATGAGGTGCGCCGACGCAGCGGACAGTGGTTTGACCCAACGCTGGTGGCTGCCATGGAAACGGTGGCGGCGGATGATGCGTTCTGGGCCACGCTCGGTGGCGCCAACATCGAGCAAGCCGTGCTGGCCCTGGAACCCGCAGCCTGTGAGGTGCCGCTGGATGAGGATTACCTGGACGACATCGCCACCGCCTTCGGTCAGGTAGTGGACTCCAAGAGCCCCTACACCAGTGGTCACAGCGCCCGCGTGGCCCTCTACACCGACCTGATTGCCGAGGCGCTGGGCATCAGCCTGCAACGCCGGCGCTGGCTCAAGCGCGGCGCGCTATTGCATGACGTGGGCAAACTGGGGGTCAGCAACAGCGTGCTGGACAAGGCTGGCAAGCTGGACGAGGCCGAATGGGCGGCGGTGCGTGACCACGCCCGTCTGACCGAATCCATCCTGTCCAAAATTCATGCCTTCAGCGAGCTGGCGATAATTGCCGGCGCCCACCACGAGCGGCTGGACGGCAACGGCTATCCGCGCGGGCTCAAGGGCGATGAAATTGCGATGGAGACACGCATCATCACCACAGCCGATATTTTTGACGCCATCACGGCCGAGCGCCCCTATCGCGGCGCGGTGCCGATTCCGCAAACCCTGGAGATGATGGCCAAGACGGTGGGCACGGCGCTGGACCCACTGTGTTTTGACGCGCTGAAACGCGCGATGGCGCGGCTGCAGGCTGAGGACAGCCCCATGGCAGCCTAAGCCGCTACGAGGTCAGGCCTTGGGCAACGTCACCCCGACCTGACCCTGGTACTTGCCGCCGCGGTCCTTGTAGGACACTTCGCAGACGTCGTCCTTGTCGCTCTCGAAGAACAGCACCTGGGCGCAGCCTTCACCGGCGTAGATCTTGGCGGGCAGCGGGGTGGTGTTGCTGAATTCCAGCGTCACATAGCCTTCCCACTCGGGCTCGAACGGAGTCACGTTGACGATGATGCCGCAGCGCGCATAGGTGCTCTTGCCCAGGCAGACTGTGAGCACATTGCGCGGAATGCGGAAGTACTCCATGGTGCGGGCCAGCGCAAAGCTGTTGGGCGGGATGATGCAGACGTCGTCGTGGAAGTCGACAAAGCTTTTTTCGTCGAAATTCTTGGGGTCCACCACCGTGCTGTGGATGTTGGTGAACACCTTGAACTCGGGTGCGCAGCGGATGTCATAGCCGTAGCTGCTGGTGCCGTAGCTGATGATTTTCTTGCCGTCGTGCTGGCGGATCTGGCCGGGCTCGAACGGTTCAATCATGCCGGTCGTTTCGGCCATGTGGCGAATCCACTTGTCGCTCTTGATGCTCATGGGGTCTCAACTCCTAAAGTGGGGGTGATTGTAAGCAGGCGCTTTTGCAGGCCTTTTGCTTTGGAGCAAGGCAGCTCCGCCGTCCGTGGTAGCCGGGATTGGGGTAGGGACACGGGCTCATGCTGCCAAATGCGCAGAAATCGCCCGCGCCCCTACCCCAATCCCGGCTGCGAGATGCGCCAGCGCGCCAGCCGAAAGCCAAAACCGTCTCGCCACAG
>JAVBYK010000408.1 GCA_030824095.1 bacterium | reverse complement strand
AACTTCTTTGCCAGCAAGACACGGCCGTCCCTGGCGGTGAAATTCCTGCCGGTCGTCAGCCAGGCCACCGAGAAAGTGGGGCTGGCACAGAAATACAACGACGTGGCCGGCAAGGCCGCGGACATGGGGTTGCTGAAAAAAGAGGACGCCAATATCCAGCAGTATGTGACCGGCAAGACGCTCGACGGCCTGTTCTTCATGATCTCCGAAGAAGAAAAGAAGATTCGCCAGAATCCGGTGGGCTACGGCAGTGCCATTCTGACCAAGGTCTTTGGTGCGCTGAAGTGAAGCGATGGGCGCGGCTGTGCGTTGCCATGGCGTGGTGCATCGCGGGCCTGGTGGCCTGTAGTCCCGCGCTGAACTGGCGGGCCGTTCAATTGCAGGGCCTCACCGCCATGCTGCCCTGCAAGCCGGATCGTGCGCAACGCAACGTGCAACTCGGTGCGGCGGAGGTGGGTATGGAAATGGCAGGTTGCGAGGCCGACGGAGCCCTGTATGCCATCAGCCACACACGGGTGGACAGCGCACTGCGCGCCGACGCAGCGCGCGCCGCATGGCGTCAGCAGACGCTGGCCACCATGCGTGCTGCATCGGTGCAGGAGACTCCCTTGCGCATGCTTTCAACCGATGAACCGCTGCGCACCGCGCAACGGGTCACGGCCCGGGGTCAGCGGCCCGACGGCAGCGCGGTGACCGCGCAACTCCTGTGGCTCTCCAGTGGCCCCGATCTCTACCATGTGGCGGTCTATGCCGACCGGCTGCCCGATGAGATGACCGAGATGCTTTTCTCCGGCCTGCGTCTGCAATGACGCCATAATCAGCAGTCAAGGCAACCATGAACACCGGCATCCTCATCATCGCCCATGCCCCGCTGGCCAGCGCCCTGCGGGAGTGCGTGTTGCATGTATACCCCGAGACGGCCAGCGGCGTCCTGGCGCTAGACGTATTGCCCAACGAGCCGACCGAAACGACACGGCTGGCCGCGCTGGCGCTGCTGGACCAGTTGGCCGCGCCCTACACCCTGGTGCTGACCGATGTATTCGGGGCCACGCCCTGCAATGTGGCGCAGAAAGTGGTGGACGGCCTGCACGCCAAGCTGGTGGCGGGGGTTAACCTGCCCATGCTGCTGCGCACCGTCAACTACCGCCATGAATCACTGGATGTGCTGGTAGCGCGGGCCCTGTCCGGTGGAGCCCAGTGCATCATGCAGGTGGCCGTCACCGCACCGCAGAATCAGAATCGAAAACCGCATGATAAAAACCACCACGACCATCAGCAATAAACTAGGTCTACACGCCCGCGCATCGGCCAAGTTGACGAAGTTGGCCGGCAGCTTTCCCTGCGAGGTCTGGATAGCCAAGGGCGAACGCCGTGTCAATGCCAAGAGCATCATGGGCGTCATGATGCTGGCCGCCGGCATGGGCTCCGAAGTGACCATCGATACCGAAGGCGACCGAGCCCAGGAAGCCATGGATGCCATTCTTGCGCTGATTGCCGACAAATTTGGCGAAGGCGAATGAAGATATGACCCCCACGCTTGCCACTGCGTGTGCTGCGCTGCCCCCCGAGGGGGCCCTGGCGCCTTGGGGCGGCCCGGCGGTGCCAGTATGACTTTCGCGATTCATGGACTGAACGTATCGCGCGGCGTGGCCATCGGGCGCGCCGTGCTGGTGGCCTCCAGCCGGGTGGATGTGGCGCACTACTTCGTGCAGGCCAGTGAGGTCGAAGCCGAGATCGACCGGCTGCGCAAGGGTCGCAATGCCGTCATCGACGAGATCCACCGCCTGCAGGAGAGCATCACCCACATGGGGCCTAAGGAGGCACCGCATGAGCTGGGCGCGTTGCTGGATGTGCACCTGATGCTGCTGCAGGACGAAGAACTGGTGGGGGGCGTCAAGCGCTGGATCACCGAGCGCCTGTACAACGCCGAGTGGGCGCTGACCACACAGCTCGAAATCATTGCCCGCCAGTTCGACGAGATGGAGGACGAGTACCTGCGTGAGCGCAAGGCCGACCTGGAGCAGATTGTCGAGCGCGTGTTGCGGGCCATGAAGGGCAAGGGCTCTCCCGTGGTATCCCACCCTCATCAGCGAGTGGGCCGCAAGCCGTCGCAGCAGGACCTGCTGCTGGACGACACGGTGGACGTGCCGCTGATCCTGATTGCGCACGACCTGTCGCCGGCCGACATGCTGCAGTTCAAACAGAGCGTGTTTGCCGGTTTCATCACCGATGTGGGCGGCAAGACTTCGCACACCGCCATCGTGGCCCGCAGCATGGACATTCCGGCGGTGGTTGGCGCCCGCCTGGCCAGTCAGTTGGTGCGCCAGGACGACTGGGTCATCATTGACGGCGACGCCGGCGTGGTCATCGTCGATCCCTCGCCCATCATCCTGGCGGAGTACGGCTTCAAGCAGCGCCAGCGCGAGCTGGAGCGCGGCCGCCTGCAACGCCTGCTGCACACACCCTCGGTCACGATGGATGGCGAACGGGTGGAGTTGCTGGCCAACATCGAGATGCCGGACGACGCCCCCGTGGCCCTGAAGGCCGGTGCCGTAGGCGTGGGGCTGTTTCGTAGTGAATTCCTGTTCATGGGGCGCCAGGGGCGCCTGCCCGGTGAGGAAGAGCAGTACCAGGCCTACAAACGTGCCGTCGAGGGTATGCAGGGCCTGCCCGTGACCATCCGTACCGTCGATGTGGGGGCCGACAAGCCGCTGGACGAATCCCTGCGCGATGACGCCCACCTGAACCCGGCCCTGGGCCTGCGCGCCATCCGATGGAGCCTGGCCGACCCGGCCATGTTTTTGACGCAGTTGCGTGCCATCCTGCGTGCAGCCGCCCACGGCAAGGTGCACCTGCTGGTGCCCATGCTGGCGCACGCGCGCGAGATCCGCCAGACCCTGGCGCACCTGGACCATGCCCGCGCCCAGTTGGACAACCGTGGCATGGCCTACGGCCCGGTGAAGCTGGGTGCCATGATCGAGATACCGGCCGCGGCCTTGAGCCTGCGCCTGTTCCTCAAGCACTTTGACTTCCTGTCCATCGGTACCAACGATCTGATCCAGTACACACTGGCCATCGACCGGGCCGACGAATCCGTGGCGCACCTGTACGACCCCCTGCACCCGGCGGTGCTGCGGCTGGTGGCCGACACCATTGCCGAATGTCGCGCCCAAGGCAAGGGTGTGAGCGTATGCGGTGAAATGGCTGGCGACGTGACGCTGACGCGCTTGCTGCTGGGCCTGGGCCTGCGCAGCTTTTCGATGCACCCGGCGCAGATTCTGGCCGTCAAGCAGGAAATCTTGCGGGCGGACACCGCCAAGCTGGCACCCTGGGCGCAGCGCGTGATGGACGCGGAAGACCCGGCGCGTGAGCTCGCGGCGGGCTGAAGCGTCGCACCACGCTGCATGGACTATTTTGCTATTTAATTCATAGCAATCTGTGCTTATTTCACGAGGGCTATAGCCCGTTTTGATAGAAAACCATTTCCCCGCTGTGACCGAACTGCCTGAGAAGACCCAAGAGCCGCGCCTGTGGCGTGCCGATGGCTGGACCGCCCAGGTCATCAAGAACGAAGACGATGATGGCTGGGCCGTTGCCATGATCCGCGACGGTGAACCCGAGCCCGCCCTGGTCGGACCCTGGACCATGGGGCGCGACAAGAAGAACCCCAAGCCGCTGGACGGTGCGGCCTTCAGCACCCTGGTCAAGACCGCAAGCGAGTTTGTGCGTCGCAGTGAGCAGCAGTTGCATGCCGCCCTGCACCAGAGCATCGTGGTCACCGCGCAGTCGGCGCGCCTGACCGTGTGCCTGGACATCGTGCCCGATGAAGACAACCCCTACGCGGTGCTGAGCGCAAGGGATGAGGGTGGTGAATCCCTGGCCGAAGTGCGGGTGCCGCCTTCGTTCAAGCTCAACCGCAGCAGTGCCGTGGCATGGGCGGAGGGTGGTTTTGCACGGCCGGGAGAGCGGCCAGGTCGGGACTGAGCGGCGCCTGTATTCCCGCCCCGAATCAGCGCGTGTGGCGCAGGCTGCCATCCATGGCTTGCCCAGCCTGCTGGTCAGCGTGGTAGCTGGAGCGGACCATGGCGCCCACGGCAGCGTGCTTGAAGCCCATCTCATACGCCTTGGCCTCGAACAGCTTGAAGGTATCGGGATGCACGTAGCGCTTGACTGTCAGGTGTGAGGTCGATGGCGCCAGGTACTGGCCGATGGTCAGCATGTCAATGTCGTGGTCGCGCATGTCCTGCATCACCTGCAGCACTTCTTCGTCGGTCTCGCCCAGGCCAACCATGATGCCGCTCTTGGTCGGCACACCGGGGTGCAGGGACTTGAATTTCTTCAGCAGGTTCAGACTGAACTGGTAGTCCGAGCCGGGGCGCGCTTCCTTGTACAGGCGCGGCGCGGTTTCCAGGTTGTGGTTCATCACGTCCGGCGGTGCGGCATTCAGGATGGCCAGGGCACGGTCGTCACGGCCGCGGAAGTCGGGCACCAGCACCTCGATCTGGGTGGCCGGGGAGAGTTCACGGATGCGGGTGATGCAGTCGGCAAAGTGCTGGGCCCCGCCGTCGCGCAGGTCGTCGCGGTCCACGCTGGTGATGACCACGTACTTGAGCTTGAGGTCGGCAATGGTCTGCGCCAGTTTCTGCGGCTCGTCGGCATCCAGCGGGTCGGGGCGGCCGTGGCCCACGTCACAGAACGGGCAGCGCCGCGTGCACTTGTCGCCCATGATCATGAAGGTGGCCGTGCCCTTGCCAAAACATTCACCGATATTGGGGCAACTGGCTTCTTCGCACACGGTGACCAGCTTGTTGGCGCGCAGCACGTCCTTGATTTCGTAGAAGCGGGTGGTGGGCGAGCCGGCCTTGACGCGAATCCAGTCCGGCTTCTTCAACACCTCGCCCTGCACCACCTTGACCGGGATGCGCGACAGCTTGGCCGCTGCCTTCTGCTTGGCTGTGGGGTCGTAGTTGTCCTGCGTCTGCGCTTCGCGGACCGTGTTGCTGGAACCCGTGGTGGAGGGCGTGCTTGGGGTGTGGCTCATGGTGTGGTGCACCGCGCCGGGGGGCGTCAGGGTGCCAGGTAGGTTGCGAGCTTTTGGCTCAAGATGTCGGCGGCTTCCGCCCAGCCAACAGATACCCCGATTGTAGAAAGGTCCACCGTCTGCAGCCCGGAATACCCACAGGGGTTGATACGCGAGAAGGGTTCCAGGTCCATCGCCACGTTCAGCGACACGCCGTGGTAGGTGCAGTTGCGGCTGACCTTGATGCCGATCTGGGCGATCTTGCCCAGGCCGGTGAAGTCGGGGAAGGAGGGTGCACGCAAATGGGGGTCAGAGCCGTTTTGCTGCGCAGCCGGATCCGACCCCCATTTGCGTGGCCGCTGCGGCAGCGGCGCGTGGCCCGCCGGGTCGTCCAGCCGCACATAGATGCCGGGCGCTCCCCCCACCCGGTGGCCGGTCACGCCGAAATACAGCAGCGTGCGGATCACCGCTTCTTCGATGCGGTAGACATATTCCTTGACGAAATAGCCAGCGCGCTTGAGGTCGATCAGCGGATAGCCCACCACCTGGCCGGGGCCGTGGAAGGTGACCTGACCACCGCGGTTGGTCTGCACCACCGGAATGTCGCCGGGCAAGAAGATGTGCTCCGGCTTGCCCGCAAGGCCTTGGGTGAAGACCGGTGGGTGCTCACAAATCCATAGCTGGTCAGGCACATTCGACGAGGGCTGGAGGTCTCTTTCGCTTGTAAAGGCTTGCATGGCAGCGTAGGTGGGCAGGTAGTCCACGCGGCCGAGCTGGCGGATGTCGAAGGGTGGAATATCCGGCATGGCAGACCTACAGCACGACCTTGACCATCGGGTGGGTGGACAGCGTGCGGTACAGCTCGTCGAGTTGCTCGCGGCTGGTGGCCGTCACGGTGATGGTCACACCCAGATAGTTGCCGCCCTTGCTCTCGCGCAGTTCGATGGTGCTGGCATCAAACGTGGGGTCGAACTGGTGGGCAATCTGGGTGATGGCGTGTACCAGCCCGTCGACCTTGGTCCCCATGACCTTGATGGGAAACAGGGACGGGTATTCGATCAGGGATTCCTGGCGCGGCGGTGTGGGGGGTGGGGTGGTTGGCATGGTGGTGGTAATTGGGTAGGTTACACGGCCAGCGCCGCGGTGTGTTGTTCCTTGGTGATCTGGTAGCCGGCGTACAGCGCGTGGTAGACCGGGCCGGGCACACCGGTGCCGACCGCCCGGCCGTCCAGCTGCGTGACTGGCAGCACCTCCTTGGTGGCGCTGGACAGCAGCAGTTCGTCCGCGGCCAGGACTTCCTCGCGGGAAATGCGGCGCAGTTCAAACGGGATGCTGCAGGATTCGCAGATTTCTTCAATCAGGCCGTAGCGGATACCTTCCAGCACCAGGTTGTCGCGTGGCGGGCCGAAGACGGCACCGTTTTTCACCACCCAGACGTTGCTGGAGGCGGCTTCGCTCAAGTAACCATCCCGAAACATCACGGTTTCCATGGCGCCGGCATCCACGCTGATCTGGCGTGCAAACACGGCACCCAGCAGGCTGGTGCTCTTGATGTGGGCCTTCTCCCAGCGGAAGTCGTCCGCTGACACGCAGGCCACTCCCTGGGCGCGCTGCTCGGCCGTCGGCTGTGGCATGCGGTTGCTCATGGCAAACACCGTGGGGGTGATGTGTTCGGGCATCGCGTGGTCGCGCAAGGCCACCCCGCGGGTGATCTGGATGTACACCAGTTGATGGA
>JAVBYK010000178.1 GCA_030824095.1 bacterium | reverse complement strand
AAATGCCCGGCATATGCCTCCTCGATGCGCATGCGCTTGACCTTGAAGGTCGGGGTGACGAAGCCGTTCTCCGGGGTCCAGGTCTGGGCGATGACGGCCAGGCAACCCAGCTTCTCATGGGGCTCCAGCCGAGCGTTGATGGTGTTCAGGTGGGCGGTCAGCGATTGCGTCAGTGCCTGGCGCTCCGGCGCGGACTGAATCCGGTTGATGGCATCCTGCGACAGCATGACCAGGCCCAGGGGCTGCGTCAGATTGGCACCGGTCACCGCGCAGGCTTCGATATCGGGGTGCTGCACCAACTGGTCTTCGATCGGGGCTGGCGCCACGTATTTGCCCTTGCTGGTCTTGAAGATGTCCTTGACCCGGCCAGTGATGCGCAGAAAGCCCTGTGCATCGATCTGGCCCTTGTCGCCGGTGCGCAGCCAGCCGTCGGTGGTCATCGCATCGCCGGTGGCGGCGGGGTCCTTGTAATAGCCCTGCATCAGCGCGGCGCTGCGCATCTGGATTTCGCCGGTGGCCGGGTCGATGCGGCTTTCCACCTCGTCATAGGTCAGGCCCACCGTGCCGACCACGCGCGAGCCGGGCAGCGTGGAGTGGGACACGCCGCAGTTCTCGGTCATGCCATAGACCTCGATCAGGTCCAGCCCCAGCTTGCGGTACCACTGCAGCACATCCGCCGGCATGGGTGCTGCGCCGCCTGCGGCAATGCGGCACTGGTCCAGTCCCAGGCCCTTGAGGATCTTGCGACGCACCAGGCCGCCAATCAGCGGCAGGTCCAGCAGGAGGCCGAGCTTCTTCGCCGGCATCTTGGTATGCACGCCGTGCTGGAACTTGACCCACAGGCGCGGCACCGAGAAGAAGATGGTGGGTCGTGCCCGCTGCAGGTCCTGCACAAAGGTGTCCAGCGCCTCGGCAAAGAAGATGTGCCCGCCATAGCGCAGCGAGGCCTGCTCGATCAGCATGCGCTCGGCCACGTGGGCCAGCGGCAGGTAGGAGATGAAGCGTTCGTCGCGCCCCATTTGCACACGCCGCGTGGCACTGGTCACACCCCAGGCCATGGCGCGGTAGGTATGCACTACGCCCTTGGGTTTTCCCGTGGTGCCGGAGGTGTAGATGATGGTGCAAACCGCATCCATCTGCGCCAGCGGGGTTCCCTGCACCGGGGACGAGGTCGCCAGCAGATCGTTCCAGGCCAGTGCGGTGATGGCCGGGGCCAGTGGCAGCGCAATCAGCGGCAGGCCCGCGGGGATGCCGCTTTGCAGGTTGGCGGTGTCATCCATCTTGCCGACAAAGCAGGCCCGGGCCTCGCTGTGCTGCAGGATGTAGGCCAGGGCCTCGCCGTTGAAGGTCGGGTAGATGGGCACGGAGATGTGGCCGGCCATCTGGATGGCCAGGTCGGCCAGTATCCAGTGCGCGCTGTTCTTGCCGATGATGGCCACCCGGCTGCCCGCCGGCCAGCCCTGGGCCAGCAGCCAGGCGGCGATGCGGCGCACCTGGTCGCCGGCTTGCTGCCAGCTGATGTCCTGCACGGCACCGCCACCCATGGGCTGCGTCAGGTAGATGCGCTGCGGGCTCTCACGCTCCCAGCGGCACAGGCACTGCAGCGGCAGATCGTCGGGAGAAACGGTGATGGCAGAGGTCATGGGTGCATCCGGTAGGTGCGGCCACGGGAGTGGCAGGCAGGTGGCGGCCATTCTCAAGTTGCACCCCCACAGTGGCAATGGTGGTGACCCTAGGTGACGTGAAAACCGGAGCTAAGGGTTTCTGCTGTGTTTGCAGCGACAATTGGGCCCTTTTCATTTTTCGCTTCGAGATTACGTTCAGACATGTCTACCACGACTACCATCACGGTTCGCCCCGCTACCCTGCGCGATGCCAAGGCCATCGCCGAACTCCACAACGCCACCGTGTGCGAAGCGTTCAAGTCCGCCGTGCCCAATGCGCCGGTCCCCGTCTCTGCCCTGGAGAAGCCCCAGGCCTACTGGCGCGAAGCCATTGAATACGCCGAGCCCCAGGTGCACGTGGCACTGGACGGCGACAAGATCATCGGCTTTGTCGGCTTCGATCGTTCACGCGACAAGGGAACGCCCCAGACCATGGGCGAGATCTGGGCCATTTACGTGGCGCAAAGCCATCTCAGCCAAGGCGTCGGCCTGGCGCTGTGGGATGCTGCCCGCGAGGGTCTGCTGGAAGAAGGCTGCACGCACGTCACGATCTGGATTGCCCTGTCCAACGACCGCGCGCTGCGCTTCCACGAACTGGCCGGCTTCAAGCGCGAACCCAGCAGTGCCAAGACGGTGCCGGTGGGCACCGCCCGGGTGGAAGAGATTCGCCTGAAGCGCGCGCTCAGTTAGATTTTTTTGACGATGGCGCTGCCGATCGAATAGCCGGCGCCAAACGAGCAGATCACGCCAACCTGGCCGCTCTGGAAGTCGGCCTTGTTGCGGTGGAAGGCGACGATGGAGCCGGCCGACGCGGTGTTGGCAAACTCGTCCAGGATGATGGGCGCTTCCTCGGGGTTGACATCGCGGCCCAGCAGCTTGCGCATGACAAACTGGTTCATCGACAGATTCGCCTGGTGCAGCCAGAAGCGGCGCACGTCGGTTGGGGCCATCTCGTGGGCAGCCAGGTGGGTGGTAATGTGCTCGGCGGCCATGGGGCAGACCTCCTTGAACACGCGCCGTCCCTCCTGGCGGAACAACTGGTCCCGGTCCTCGGGGTCGCGGTCCTCGGCGCGCGACATGAAGCCGGCGTTGTTGCGGATGGCGTTGGAGAACGTGGTCTGCAGGCGCGTGCCCACAATCTCGAAGGCACCGGCCGGAGCCAGGTCCAGCCGCTCCACCAGGATGGCGGTGCACACATCGCCAAAGATGAAGTGGCAGTCGCGGTCCTGCCAGGCCAGGTGGCAGGAGGTGATCTCCGGGTTGACGACCAGGATGGCGCGGGCGGTGCCGGTGCGCACGGCGTTGACCGCCATCTCCAGCCCAAAGGTGGCCGAGGAACAGGCCACGTTCATGTCAAACGCGTAGCCGGTGATGCCCAAAGCTGTCTGGATTTCCACGCCCATCGCCGGGTAGGCACGCTGCATGTTGGCGGCAGCGCAGATCACGCCATCCACATCGGCGGCGGTCTTGCCGGCGCTGTTCAGCGCGTCCTGCGCGGCCTTGACGGCGATCTCGGCCATCAACGACAGCTCGGTATCCGGGCGCGGCTTGAATTCGGGGCGCATGCGGCGCGGGTCCAGCACGCCGGACTTGTTCATCACGTAGCGGCGCTTGATGCCGGAGGCCTTCTCGATGAACTCGACGCTGGAGTCCGTGATGGCGGCGCGTGTACCGGCGGCGATCTCGTCAGCGTACTTGGTGTTTTCCTGTTGGGCGTAGGCGTTGAAGGCGGCGACCAATTCTTCGTTGGTGATGACTTCGGGCGGGGTAAACAGTCCAGTGCTGCTGATGGCGACGCGATGCATAGTGAAAGACTCTTCTAGTTGGTTATGGGGGCAAAACGAATGCCGCGCTGAATTATGCGCCGGCTCGGACAGTCACGCCCGTTACACACTGCCAGGGTATAGCGACCCGAAAGGCGGTACGCTTCGCAGCTTTCAAGGAGACACGCCATGGCAATGTTTCGTGCCTGGGCTGCCAAACAGTCTGGCGGCCCGTTGGAGAGGATGGATTATGACGCGGGTGACCTCAAGCCCGAGGATGTGGAGATTGCCGTTGAATACTGCGGCGTATGCCATTCCGACCTGGCCATGGTCGACAGCGAGTGGTTTCCCGCTACCTACCCGCTGGTGCCCGGCCATGAGGTGATTGGCACCATCGTCGCCGTGGGTGACCAGGTCAAGGGCCGTACAGTGGGCCAGCGTGTCGGCCTGGGCTGGCACAGTCAGAGCTGCTGCCACTGCAACTTCTGCATGGGCGGCGAGCAGAACCTGTGCGCCAAGCGCCAGCCCACCATCGTCGGGCGCCACGGCGGTTTTGCCGACCGCGTGCGCGCGCACTGGGGCTGGGCACTGCCGATTCCCGCTGGGCTGGACCCGGCCAGCGCCGGGCCTTTGATGTGCGGTGGCGGAACGGCCTTTCTGCCGTTCGTCATCCACGGCATCAAGCCCACTGACAAGGTCGGTGTGGTCGGCATTGGCGGCCTGGGCCATCTGGCGGTCAAGTTCGCCCGCGCCTGGGGTTGTGAGGTGACCGCCTTCACCTCGACACCGTCCAAGCGCGAAGAAGCCCTGCAACTGGGCGCGCACCAAACGGTGAGCAGTGTGGACGTGAAGGAACTCAAGGCGATTGCCGGCACGCTGGACTTTCTGCTGGTCACCGTCGGCGCCAGTCTGGAGTGGGATGCGCTGATTGGCACGCTGGCGCCCAAGGGCCGCCTGCACATGGTGGGTGTCGTGACCGAGGCGATGAAGGTCAAGACCGGCGGACTTTTGTCCTGGCAGCGTAGCATCTCGGCCTCGCCCACGCCGTCTCCGGTGGTGCTGACCAAGATGATGGAGTTCTGCGCCCGCCACGGAATTGCGCCGCAGGTGGAGCATTTTCCGATGGCCCGCACGAACGACGCGCTGGATCATCTGCGCTCGGGCAAGGCGCGGTATCGGGTGGTGTTGGATGCGGACTTTGCGGCTGCAGATTGAGCCGAGCGGGGGCGCTAGTTCAGTAGCGGAATAACCTCGGGGTGCTTCAGCACCAGTTGTGCGCGCGCCTCGGGCAGGCGGCTGCAGATCCGCATGTCCGCCAGTTCAACACCACCGGTGTCTCCGTTGGGGGGAATGGGCGCAACGCCGTGGCACACGCTGATGCGGGCCAGGTAGTGTTTCAGGTCGGGTGGCTCGCTGGCTGGCCGCGCGGCATAGGCGTTGGAGAAGCGCTCGCTGAAGCTCACATGGCTGGCGAAGCAGTCTGCAGCGCCGTCGCCGGGCACCCACAGCGGCGGTGTGCCGTCCTCATACAGGCACAGCGTGGTGGCCACCTGGCTGGTGTCGAAGTTGCGGGCTGCGTCCAGATTGCGCGTGAACAGGAAGGCGGCATCGTCGCTGTTGACCGACAGGCGCGGGTGCATGGGGGCAACCCATGCCAGGGCACGTGCCCGAAAGTCGGGGGTGTTCACGTTCAGGGTTGTGAACACCATGTTCATCTCGTCGTTGCGCGCGCTCCCCTGGCGGGACGCACCATGACGGAACGGCTCGCCCGATGATGTGGTCTTGGCGGTCAAGGCGACAGGCAGCGCCGCTGGCAGCACCATCAATAGCAGCGTGGTGAATTCCATGCGCAACCAAGGCCCCTGGGTGGCCCCCACTGTCAGCACCAGTGCCACCAGCGCATCGCTCAGCACAAACAGGCCGAGCGGGTTTTCCTGCCACAGGCTGCCGACAAGACGGGAGTTCGTGCGTCCGGCCAGCAGGATGTCATCCAGCCGCAGCACCAGCAGCAAGCCAGCCAGCGCGATGCCGATCAGCAGCGCGCGCAACTGGCCCACGGCCTTGGGGCTGGCGCTTGGCATGTTCCAGGCGATCAGTCCACACACCACAAAGGACGGCACATGCAGCACGCCACCGGCGACCGGGATGGGAATCAGGTAATCGGTCAGGGCGCTGCCACTGCCCCAGACACCGTGCCAGCCCAGGGCACCGGCCACCAGCGCCGGCAAGGGCCAGGCGATCAGAGTCCACAAGATCAGGCGTAAAGGGGTCATGGAGCAGAGGTGGTGTTGCGAGATCCTACAGCTGCGCTTCCTGGTAGTCCAGCAGCTCTTCCTGGTGGCGCATCACCTCGTCGCTGATCGCGTTCTCGCGCCACAGGCGGATCAGCTCCCGGCGCTCGGCCTGGATGGCGACGTGGCGCAGTTGCAGCAGCAGTTCGGCGCGTGCGGAAGCCTGCAGACCCTGCGGGGCGGCCAGTGCCACATGGTCCGTGATCTCGGCGCGCAGGGAATCGGCCCACTCCTGCGGAGCCTTCGCCGCTGCCAGATGCGCGTCAATCGCCGAGAGGGCGGCGCTGCCGATGGCCGAGCGCACGCGCTGCTGTTCGTGGACCATGCTCCAGTCGGACCCTACCTTGAGCCGGCGGATCAGCGGAGTGAGCGACAGACCCTGGCCGATCAGCGTGGTGGCAATCACAAAGAAGGTCAAGAAGATGATCAGGTCGCGGGCGGGAAAGGCGCTTCCATCGGGCAGTGCCGTGGGCAGTGCCAGGGCGGCGGCCAGCGACACGATGCCGCGCATGCCGCACCAGCTGACGATCAGCATCTCACGCGCCTTGTTCGGCGGCTCCGGCGCAGCGCCACCCGCGCGCAGCCACTGGGGCGCATAGGCCGACAGAAACACCCACACAAAGCGCACCCCGATGGCGACCAGGCTGACCAGAAAGCCCAGCAGCAGCAGATCCGACAGCAGGTAGCGCCCCAGGCTGTCCATCACGTCCGACATCTGGACGCCGATCAGAATGAACACCAGGCTGTTGAGCATGAACACCAGCACGTTCCAGACCGAGCGCGCCATGATGCGCATCTCTGCCGACACGATCTCCGGCGAATACCGGCCGCGCACCAGGCCGGCCGCCACCACCGCCAGCACGCCAGACACGTGCAGCGATTCGGCGACGATGTAGGCGGTGTAGGGCACTGCCAGTGCCGTCATGACCTCGATGAAGGGGTCTCCCAGGCGGCTATGGATGGCAATGAACAGAAAGGCCAGGGCCATGCCGATGACCACGCCGCCCGCCGATACCAGCGCAAACTGCGCGCTGGCGTC
>JAVBYK010000443.1 GCA_030824095.1 bacterium | reverse complement strand
GCTGAAATGAAGGCCCAGAGCCAGGGCGCCTTGAAGGGCGTGCTCGGCTACACCGAAGACAAGGTCGTGGCGACCGACTTCGTTGGCGAGACCTGCACCAGCGTGTTCGATGCCGATGCGTCCATCGCATTGGACGGCACCTTCGTCAAGGTCGTGGCCTGGTACGACAACGAATGGGGCTATTCCAACAAGTGCCTGGAGATGGTGCGCGTGGTGGCCAAATAAGCCTTCGCTGCCTCCGAGCAAGACGCGCCTTCGGGCGCGTTTTTCTTTCCACCCTCACTATCCTTACCCATGCAAATCGGTGTTGTCTACGCGGCCCTGGCTTATACGCTGTGGGGGCTGTTCCCGCTGTTCTTCAAGCAACTGGCGGGTGCTGGCGCGCTGGAGGTGGTGTTGCACCGCCTGGTGTGGTCGCTGGTGTTTGTGCTGCTGGTGCTGGCCGTGCTCAGGCGCTGGGCCTGGTTGCGCGCGGTGTTCCAGACGCCGCGGGTGGTGGGCACGTTCGCGCTGTCGGCCACGCTGCTGGCCAGCAACTGGCTGGTCTACATCTGGGCGGTCAACAACGACCATGTGCTGGATGCCAGCCTGGGCTACTTCATCCTGCCCCTGGTGAATGTGGCGTTGGGTTATGTGTTTCTGCACGAGCGCCCGCGCCGGGTGCAGTGGCTGGCTTTTGCCATTGCCTGCGCCGGTGTGCTGTGGCTCACGGTGCAGGGTGGGCGTCTGCCCTGGGTGGCGTTGACCCTGGCGCTGACCTTTGCCCTGTACGGCCTGTTGCGCAAGCTCGCTCCCCTGGGCGCGCTGGAGGGTCTGTCACTGGAAACCCTGCTGCTGGCACCGCTGGCCATAGTGGCGCTGGGCTGGATGACCTGGCAGGGTCAGGGCGTGATGGCCCGCCACGACACGGCCCTGCTGGCCTGGCTGATGGCGGCCGGTCCGGTCACCGCCATTCCGCTGCTGCTGTTTGCGGCGGGTGCGCGGCGCATTCCGCTGTCCATGATGGGCATCCTGCAGTACATCGCTCCCAGCATTCTGGTGCTGCTGGGCGTGTGGCTCTACGGCGAGCCCTTTGCCGGGCCGAGGGTGCTGGGCTTTGTGCTGATCTGGACCGCGCTGGCGCTGTACACCGCCGAGGGCTGGTGGGTCAGCCAGGCGCTTAAGAGGAAAATTGGCCTCTAGCCCTCGTGGAATATCGTTACATTGCTATTGATTTAATAGCAATCCGAGTGCCGCCGATCAAGCCGGCCCCACTCCATAGGGCGCTGGCACCATGGCCACGATGCGGGAGAACAGCGCCCGGAACTCGCCGGTGGGGCCGGACCAGGGGTCCTTGTTGGCCTCGAAGGCCGCGTCGATACCGGCCCAGTCCTGCGGCGCCAGTTTTTGCCGCGCGACGGGCAACAACTCGGTTTCCTCGGTCACCAAGTGCTTGCGCGAGGACTCGATATAGCGCAGGGCGGCGGCATCGAATTCGGCAAAGCCCGCGGCTCCTTGCGCCTGGTAAACCTTGAGTGCCTCACGCAAGGCTTTTGTGCTGCGTGCGCCCATCACGTGTTCGTGCTGGAGCTTGTCGATCAGGGGCGCCAGCTCGGGCAGCACCTCCAGAATCTTGACGAACAGCACATCGTCTTCCTTGGGGTGGTGCAGCCGGTCCGGCACCTCGGTGATGTATTCGATCAGCGCGTCGAGCAGCACATAGTCGGGTTGCATGGTGCCGGCGCGAATGCCGTCCAGCACAAAACGGAAGGCCTGCAACACGGCGCTCAGGGCGCGGTGTTCGGCGTGGATGATGTCGATGGCTCGCATGGTGCTCTCGTGTGGTGTGCGGTTCAGTGGCTGGAAACGCCCAGCCAGCTGTCGAGCAGGGCGCTGTCGTCCAGCAGGGGCTGGCTGGGACCCTGGTAGACACCCTTGCCGCGCTCCAGCACCAGGGCCTGGCGGGTCAATGGCAGGATCTGGCGCGCATGCTGCTCGACCAGGATCACGGCCATGCCGCTTTCCTCGGTGAGCTGCTGGATGATGGAGAGCAACTCCTGCACGATCAACGGTGCCAGGCCTTCCAGCGGTTCGTCCAGCAACAGCAACTTGGGGTTGAGCATGAGCGCGCGGCCCAGGGCCAGCATCTGCTGCTCGCCACCGGAGAGCTGGTTGCCCAGGTTCAGCCGGCGTTCCTGCAGGCGCGGGAACATGGCGTACACCTTGGGCAGGTCCCACGGCCCCTTGGTCGCGACCACGGTCAGGTTTTCTTCCACCGAGAGAGAAGCGAAGATGTCGCGCTCCTGCGGCACCCAGCCCAGGCCCAGGTGGGCCCGCGCATGGGGAGCGACCTTGCTCAGGTCCTGCCCGGCAAAACGCATCACGCCCGAGCGGTAGTTGGCGGCCCCCATCAGGGTGGACAGCAGCGTGGTCTTGCCCATGCCGTTGCGGCCGAGCAGAGACAGGCTGTCGCCCTCGTTCAAGGTAAAGGACACATCCTCCAGCACCACGGCGTCGCCGTAGCCGGCCCATAGCTTGTCCACATGCAGCAGCTCAGCCATGGACGGCCTCCCCGAGGTAAACCTCTTTGACCTTGGGGTCGTGGGCTATCTGGTCGGGTGTGCCTTGCGTCAGCAGCGCACCGCTGACCAACACCGAAATCTGGTCGGCAAATCGGAATACCAGGTCCATGTCGTGTTCGATCAGAAGAATGGTCACGTCACGCGGCAGCGCGGCGATGGAGGCAAACAGTTCGCGGCTCTCGGTGGTGGGCACGCCGGCGGCGGGCTCGTCCAGCAGCAGCACTTGGGGCTTTGCGGCCAGGGCCAGCGCGATCTCGATCAGGCGCTGCTTGCCATAGGCCAGGTTGCGGGTGCGCTCGTGCGCCACATCGGCCAGGCGCAGGGTCTCCAGCAGTTCGGCGGCCTCGCGCACGGCCTGCTGGTGGGCACCGACAGGGCGGAAGAAGCGGGCACCCAGGCCCAGGCGTTCGTTCACCGCCAGCACCACGGACTCCAGCACGGTGAGGTCGGCAAACAGGCGGTTGATCTGGAAGGTGCGGGCCAGCCCGCGCTTGACGCGCTGGTGCTGGGCCAGCGAAGTGACGTCATCGCCCTTGAGGATGACCTGGCCGCTGGTGGGCGTCAAAAAACCAGTGAGCAGGTTGATCAGCGTGGTCTTGCCGGCACCGTTGGGGCCGATCAGCGCGTGGCGTGCGCCGGCCTCCACGTTCAGGCTCACATCGTTGGTGGCAACGAAGCCACCAAACTTGCGGACCAGGTTGCGGGTTTGCAGGGCGTAGTTGGCGCTCATCGCGCACCCCCTTCCAGGCCCAGTCGACGTGCGGCGGCGCGCACGCCCCCCATGACGCCATCGCGGGCAAACAGCACGATGACCAGCATCAGTGCACCGAGCCAGAACTGCCAGTATTCGGGGTTCATGTCGGACAGCACATGGTGCGCGGACATGAACACGATGGTGCCCAAAATGGCGCCATACAGGCTGCCCGAGCCGCCCAGCACCAGGATCAGCAGCAGCTCGGCCGAGCGGTTGAAGGCCAGCACATCCAGCGCCACAAACTGGGTGGTCTGTGCCATCAGGCCCCCTGCGACTCCGGCGTAGGCCGCGCCAATGGTGTAGATGGCGGCAAGGCGGGCATTGATGGGCGCACCCAGCGCCGGCATGCGCGCAGCGTTCAGGCGGATGCCCTTGATGGAGAGGCCAAACGGGCTGTGCACCAGCTTGCGCGCGGCCCAGAACAGCAGGAACAGCACGCCCATGGCATACCAGTAAGCGGTCTTGCCATACATGTCGAAACCAAAGGTTCCAAACAGCGGCTTCATTGCTATGCCTTGCAGGCCGTCCACACCACCGGTGATGAAGGTCAGCTTGTTGGCCAGTTCAAACAGCATCATGGCCACGCCCAGCGTCACCATCAGGCGGGTCAGATCGGCACCGCGCAGCACCAGCAGGCTGGTGACAAAGCCCAGCGCGGCGCTGACCACGGCCGCGACCAGCAGGCCCGACACCGGTTCACCCCAGCCGTGGGCGGCCAGCAGTCCGGCGGTGTAGGCGCCCACGCCAAAGAAGGCGGCATGGCCCAGCGACACGATGCCGGCATAACCCAGGATCAGGTCCAGCGACAGGCAGAACAGCGCCGTGATGGCGATCTGCGTGAGCAACACCAGGTTGTCGGGAAAGAGGAAGTAGCCGACAAAGGGAAGCAGCCAGAAGGCCAGCTCCGCCGGTCGCCAGCGGTCGGCCCGCTGCAGCGGTGTGAGATCAATGGAAGAGATTGCCATGCTTGTGTCCTAATGCGCGGTCATGCGACCAAAAAGGCCTTGCGGACGGAACACCAGCATGACCACCATCACGGCGTAAATCACGAACGAGCCCACCTGGGGTACGTAGTACTTGCCGGCTACGTCCACCACGCCCAGGATCAGGGATGCCACCAGCGAGCCGGCGATGCTGCCACTGCCGCCCACCGCCACCACGATCAGGAAGTAGACGATGTATTTCACGGGAAAGCCGGGGTCCAGGCCTAGCATCTCCACCCCCATGGCCCCACCCAGGCCCGCCAGTGCCGAACCCAGCGCAAAGGTCAGCGTGAAGACGCGCTCCACATTGATCCCCATGCCGCGCGCGGCCCGCGGGTTGTCCACCGAGGCGCGCAACTGCGCACCAAAGCGCGTGCCGCTGACCATGCGCTGCAGGCCATAGGCCAGCAGCAGACTCACCCCGATCAGGAACAGGCGGTAGACACCCATGTCCAGCCCGGGCAGGTTGATCTGGCCCTTGAGGAAGTCCGGCAGGTTCAGCGGCTGCTGCTGGGCGCCGAAGAAATACTGCATGGCCGACATGGACATGAACACCAGGCTGATGGAAAACAGCACCTGGTCCAGGTGGTTGGCGGTGTAGAGGCGCCGATACAGGGTGCGCTCCAGCACCACGCCCACCAGCGCGGTGGCCAGCGCCGCCAGCGGTAGTGACGCCAGGAACGGCACCCCGGCTTTGTTCAGCAGGGTGACGCACACATAGCCGCCCACCATGGCAAAGGCGCCGTGGGCCAGGTTGACGAAGTTCATCAGGCCCAGCGTGACCGACAGGCCCACGCTGATGAGAAACAGCAGCATGCCGGAGGCAATGCCGTCAAAGAGTACGGTCATGACAGGAGTCGGGTCTAAAGAAGGCTGGGCCGGAATCGGTGCGCAGGCTTACTGCTTGCCCGGGTCCTTGACGTTGGGGATGGACTCGAACTCCATGTTCTGCAGCTTGCCGTTCACCTTTTCCACCTTGCGGATGTAGATGGTCTGCACGATGTCGCGGGTCTGCGGGTCAATGCTCACCGGGCCACGCGGGCTGGTCCAGGCCATGCCCTTGGCCGCCGCCATGAACTTGTCGCCTGTTGCATCACCGCCGGTCTTCTCCAGGGTCTTGGCAATCAGCTGCAGACCGTCATAGCCACCCACCGACATGAAGTCCGGGCGGTCCTTCGGGTACGCCTTGTAGTAGGCCGCCACATAGGCCTTGTTCTCGGGTGAGTTGTGGGTCTCGGAATACTGCATGGAGTTGACGATGCCCAGGGCGTTGTCGCCCACGCCGTCGATCACGTCTTCACCCGTGAGGTCGCCGGTGGCGATGATGCGGATGCCGGCCTTGGCCAGGTCGCGCTCGACAAAGCCCTTGGTGAAGGCAATGGTCTGCTCGCCCGGGGGCACAAACAGGAACACGGCCTGGGGCTTGGCATCCTTGATCTTCTGCAGGAAGGGTGCGAAGTCGGGGTTCTTCACCGGGGTGCGAACCTCGCCCACCACCTCACCGCCGGCTGCGGTAAAGGTCTTCTTGAACTGCGCCTCGGCATCATGTCCCGGGCCGTAATCGGCCACCAGGGTGAAAACCTTCTTGATGTTGTTCTTGGCGGCCCAGGTGGCAATGGGTGCGGTGACCATGGGCAGCGTGTGCGACACGCGCAGGATGTAGTCGGACTTGGTGGTGATGGCCGAGGTGGCGGCGTTCATCACGATCATGGGTTTCTTGGCTTCGGTGGCGATGGGGGCCACGGCAAAGGCCGATGGCGTCAGGCCAAAGCCGGCCAGGATGTCCACCTTGTCCTTGACCACCAGTTCCTGGGCAACGCGCTTGCTGATCTCGGGAGCGACGCCGGTGTCGTCCTTGATCAGCAACTCGACCTTGCGCCCGGCGATGTTGCCGCCCACCTGGTCCAGATACAGTCGCGCGCCATGTTCAATCTGCTTGCCGTAGGCGGAGAACGGGCCGGACATGGGCAGCACCAGCCCGATCTTGAGCGGCTCGGCCGCCTGAGCGGCCAGGCTCAGTGCGCAGGCCGCCAGTACTGCGGTGAGTTTGAAGGTAACGGTGGGTTTTGTCATGCTTGTCTCCAGGTTTGTGGTTATTGCCGCATCTGCCGTGGGGCAGGCGGAGGTCTTCCGTGGGAAATTCTAGGGACATGCCTGTGCTTTGTCCCGTTGGGATGGTGGCTAGCTAATATATGAAAACAGCATAACTGGAAAAGTGTTATGCCGCATCCGGTTGAACTGCCGGTGCTGCCTTCTGGAAGGCGCTCAACTGGCTGCAGGCCAGGTCAATGCCCTGAATGTGCGGGTAGGGTGTCAGGTCCACCTTGAAGCGCCGGGCACTTTCCACCTGGGGCACCAGGTAGACGTCGGCCAGCGTCGGGGTGGTGCCAAAGCAGAAGTCGCCGCGCCGGGCGTCGGCAGCGAGCAGCGTTTCGAGCGCTTCAAAGCCGGCGTTGATCCAGGTGGCGCACCAGGCGTTGACGGCGGCATCGTCACAACCCAGCACATTGCGCAGGTATTCCAGCAC
>JAVBYK010000343.1 GCA_030824095.1 bacterium | reverse complement strand
GCCACCGGGGCAGCGTCGATAGCCCTGCAGCGCCATGTGGGCCGCGCCGCACGCGATTCCACCGAACTCAAGCAGGTGTTCAGCTGGCTGGCGATTGGCCCGGCGGTGTCGAACTTTGTAGGGCCGGTGCTGGCCGGACTGTTGATCGACCATGTGGGCGTTTGGCTGGGCGGCACGGCGGGGGACGACAACGGCTTTCGCGGTGCCTTTGTGATGCTGGCGCTGCTGCCATGGGCCACCTGGCTGTGGGTGCGGCGCACCGTGGAGCTGCCGCCGGTGGAACCGGTGGCCGGTGCACCGCGGCAGCAGGTGTGGCACTTGCTGCGCGAGCCGCAGATGCGCCGGCTGCTATTTGTGAACTGGCTGCTGGCGAGTTGCTGGGATGTGCACACCTTTGTCGTGCCGGTGCTGGGCCATGAGCGCGCGTTCAGCGCCTCGGTGATCGGCACCATCTTGGGCGCGTTCGCGATCGCCGCTGCTGCGGTGCGGGTGCTGATGCCGCTCCTGGCGCAGCACCTCAAGGAGTGGGTGGTTGTCAGCGGCGCGATGGTGGCAACCGCCTTGCTGTTTGTGGTCTACCCGTTCATGGTGTCGCCGTGGACCATGGGCCTGTGCTCGGTGCTGCTGGGGCTGGCCCTGGGTTCGGTACAACCCATGATCATGAGCACGCTGCACCAGATCACGCCCCACCACCTGCACGGCCAGGCGTTGGGGCTGCGTCTGGCGGCCATCAACCTGTCGAGCGTGCTGATGCCCATGCTGTTTGGAACAGCGGGCGTCGTGGTTGGGGTGTCGGTGGTGTTCTGGACCGTAGGCGCCGCGGTGGGGTTGGGTGCCCAACTGGCCTGGCGGCTGCGGCCGTGACTTGTGAAAAGGACTACAGACCGTAAAAGTGCCGGATGATGTCCCAGGCTTCCTGGGGATCGTCGGTGTACTGGAACAGGCTCAGGTCCTCGGGGGAAATCGCACCTTCTTCCACCAGCACTTCCATGTTGATCAGGCGTTTCCAGTAGTCCTTGCCAAACAGGATGATGGGCACCGGTGTGGACTTCTTGGTCTGCACCAGGGTGATGACCTCGAACAGTTCGTCCAGCGTGCCAAAGCCGCCGGGGAAGGCCACCATGGCCTTGGCGCGCATCATGAAATGCATCTTGCGCACGGCAAAGTAGTGGAACTTGAAACTCAGTTCCGGCGTGACATAAGGGTTGGCGTGCTGCTCGTGCGGCAGTGCGATGTTCAGGCCCAGCGTGGGTGCGCCGGCCTCGGACGCACCGCGGTTGGCGGCTTCCATGATGCCGGGGCCGCCGCCGGTGCAGATGTAGAGGCGCTCTTCCTTGGGCAATGCGGTGCTGTGCGTGGCCACGATGCGGCCAAATTGGCGGGCCTGTTCGTAGTGGTGGGCGTTGCGTACGTGGCGCTGGGCGAGGGCCAGCGCTTGCGCATCACCACTGGCCCTGGCGTCGTTGACCATGTGCCGGGCCTCTTCCAGGGATTTGAACCGGGCGCTGCCAAACACCACGATGGTGTTCTCGATGCCCATCTCGGTCTGGTCCAGATCCGGCTTGAGCAGTTCAAGCTGCAGGCGGATGCCGCGGGTTTCGCGGCGCAGCAGGAATTCGGGGTCGCCAAAGGCCAGGCGATAGGCGTTGGGCCGCAGGGGAACGCCGGCATCGGCCTGGGCTTGGATATAGGCCCAGGCATCGGCCATGGTGCGTTCGTCGAGGTCTTTAGAGGTGTCCAACGGTGTTGTCCTAGTGTGGGTTTTGCAATGCGTCGGCAATGCAGGCTGCCATGCTAACGGCATTGCTGGGGTGGGAAATGCAATCGGTGCTCCAGACCCTGTCGACACCTGCGTTTTTGATGACCTGCAGGGCATCTCCGGCGAACAGGGCGTGGGTCACCGCCACATCGACCGAGCTTGCACCGCCGGCGAGCAGCAGACGCGCGGCACCCGCCAGCGTGCGGCCGCTGCTGGCCACGTCATCCAGCAACACCACGGCACGGCCGGCAAAGGCGAGGTTTTCGGGCAGGGCAATCTGCACATCGCGGTCGCCATGGCGGATCTTGCGGCACACGCCAAAGTCGAAGCCATGCACCTGGGCGGCCTGGGCGATCCACTGCGCGGATTCTTCGTCCGGGCCAATCAGCAGCGGGGCGGCATGGTGTGCCGCAATCACATCGGCCAGCAGTGGCGCGCCGCTGAGCACCACGGCCTGCGGCACGGGCACGGCCTCCTGCAATGTGGCCACGCGGTGCAAATGCGGGTCCACCGTGATGACGGCGTCAAACAGGTCGGCCAGGAAGCGGCCGATCACGCGCTGGCTGACCACCTCTCCGCTTTGGAAGGCGATGTCCTGGCGCATATAGGCCAGGTACGGGGCCACCAGGGTCAGGTGGGTGGCACCTAATGTGCGTGCGGTGCGGGCCACCAACAGCAGCTCGGTCAGTTTTTCATTGGGGTGGTCCAGTGTGCGCAGCAGCACCACGCGCGGTGGCAGTTCGGCGGGCAGGCGCAGCTTGAGCTCGCCGTCGGGAAAGCGGTGGCGGGCGATGGCGGCGCAGCCCATGCCTGCAGCGGCGGCAATGCGTTGCGCGCTGGCCTGGTCTTCGTCAAAGTGCAGCAGAAGTGGGGAGGACGTGCTCATCAGAACTCCACAAAGGCGTGCGGCATGTCCGCCACGTTGCCAATGGCATAGCCGATGGACTTTTTGCAGGCCTGGCGTGCAAACTCCAGATCGGCGCCAAAGCTGGCATGCACGCGGTAGAGCGGGGCACCAGCCTGGACCTCGTCACCGAGCTTGTGGAACAGATCGACCCCGGCTTGTTTGACCTTGGGGGCACCGGCCAGGCTGGCAATGCGGGCCAGTTGGATGTTGTCGATACCGGTCACCATGCCCGCACGGGGGGCAGGAATGTCAAAAGTCAAGGCACCCAGTCCCGGCTGGTTGTGGTCAAAGCCCTTGCTACCCTGCGCCCGGATGATGTCGTTCATCTTGGTCAGTGCACGGCCCGAATCCAGGATGTCGCGCGCAATGGCAAAGCCGTCGCCGCCGCGCACATCGGGGTCGCATTCGATCAGGCGTCCTGCCAGGCGCAGGGCCTTCTGGCGCAGATCGATGGGCGCGCGAGGGTCGTTTTCCAGGACGCGCATCACGTCTCGGGCCTCCAGCACAGGCCCGATGCCCGAGCCTATGGGTTGGCGTCCGTCGGTGATGACTACATCCAGGGAGAGCTTCATGCGCCGCGCCACGTATTCGAAGAGTCGGCGCAGGCGCTGGGCTTCGGGCATGGAGCGCACCTTGGCGGTGGGGCCAATGGGAATGTCCAGCACCAGATGGCTGGAGCCGGCCGAGATCTTCTTGGAGAGGATGGAGGCCACCATCTGGCCGGGTGAGTCCAGGGAGAGGGGCCGCTCCACCGAGATCAGCACATCGTCTGCAGGCGACAGGTTGGCCGTGCCGCCCCAGGCCAGGCAGCCACGGTGGGCTCGCACGATGTCTTCCAGTTGGTCAATAGGCAACTGCACATTGGCCAGCACCTCCATGGTGTCGGCAGTGCCTGCCGGCGAGGTGATGGCGCGCGACGAGGTCTTGGGGCATAGCATGCCGTGCGCCGCGACAATGGGCACGATCAGCATGGAGGTGCGGTTGCCCGGGATGCCGCCAATGCAGTGTTTGTCCACCACCAGCGATTCGTGCCAGTTCAGGTGGCGCCCGACGCCAATCATGGCTTCGGTCAGGAAGTAGACCTCTTCACGGTCCAGCTCATCGCGGTTGGTGGCCACGACAAAGGCGGTGAGTTCGATCTTGGAATAGTGGTGCTCGGCAATGTCCTGCACGATGGCCTTGAAGTCATCCAGGTTCAGCCGCTCGCCGCCGAGCTTGCGGTGCAACGCGCCAATGGATTCGGGTGGCTCGGCCTGGGCCACGGTGACGGTGTGGCCGTCTTCCACGCCCATTTGCGCAAACGCGGCCTTGGCCAGACCCAGTTCGCCGCACGCCACTATGGATTGGTCATCCACCACGTTGAGGGTGGCCAGGATGCTGGTGCCGTTGGCGCGTACTTCCACCTTGGACAGGGCCTTGAAGCCTTCGGCCCGGTAGACATCGCAGTCGCGGTGCATATAGGCCACGTTCTCGTGGTAGGTGTCGATCAGCACGCGCCGCAGGGCCAGGCGGGCCGGAGCGGCGGTGCCATTGCCGGGCGTGGGTGCGGCCTGCGTCGTTTCAGGTATCTGACTTGTCATGGCGATAGCCTACACCCAAATGACCCAATAACCAGGCACAAAAAAGGCTCCCGAAGGAGCCTCTTGTGGTGCCGCATGGCCGGTGTTTACACGCTTAGACGCGCTTGCGGTATTCGCCGGTGCGGGTGTCGATTTCAACCTTGTCGCCCTGGGCCACGAAGATTGGCACACCGATTTCGAAGCCGGTGGCAATCTTGGCGGGCTTCAGAACCTTGCCGGAAGTGTCGCCCTTGACGGCGGGTTCGGTCCAGGTGATTTCGCGCACCACGCTGGTGGGCAGTTCCACGGAGATGGCCTTGCCTTCGTAGAACACCACTTCAACGGCCATGCCGTCTTCCAGGTAGTTCAGCGTGTCGCCCATGTTTTCAGTTTCGACTTCGTACTGGTTGTACTCGGCGTCCATGAATACATACAGCGGATCGGCAAAGTAGGAGTAGGTGCAGTCCTTCTTGTCGAGGATGACCTGGTCCATCTTGTCGTCGGCCTTGAACACGACTTCAGTACCGAAGTTGGCGATCAGGCTCTTGAGCTTCATGCGCACGGTGGCAGAGTTACGGCCGCCGCGGCTGTATTCGGTTTTCAGGACGACCATGGGGTCTTTGCCGTGCATGATGACGTTGCCGGCGCGGATTTCTTGAGCGATTTTCATAGTGGTTCAGGCAGTTGGCGCTGTTAGCCTGTGCTGTCAGCGGTAATAGGCCGCGTGTTGCGGCGAAGCATGATTTGCCCATGACTCGCGGCAAACTCAGCAAAGCCTCATATTTTACCGTTTTTTCAGCACGAATTGAAGCAGTTGGGTGGTCAGATCGTCCATTTGCAGCAGGCTTTGGCGACTTCGTTGCACGGTTTGTGCCCAGGATTTGAGGTCCATCAAGGGCAGACCCGGTTCCTGCGCGCTGGTCTCCGTGCGGTTCCACGCAAGGTGGAAGGCGCGCAGCGTGGCATCGGCGCCCAGCCAGTCCAGAAACGCATCGAGCTTGGCCACATGGGCCGCATCGTCCTGCGGATAGATGTGCCAGACCAGTGGCTTGCCAGCCCACAGGGCGCGCACCAGAGAGTCCTCGCCGCGCACGCAGTTCAGGTCGCAGGACCACAACAAGTGGTCAAAGTCCCGTTGGCTCAGGCGTGGCAGGAAGTGGACTTGCAGTTGCTGGAGTGGCGGTGCCCCGCTTGCATCCCGTTCAGCAAGCACCGCGCGGACGGCATGCTGCGCCCGCCCGTCGGCCACCAGCAGCTGCGTGGGTTCCGCATCGGCCTCCAGCTGCCGCAGCAGGTCAGCCAGTGCCGGCGGCTCATAGCAGAACAGGGACACCAGCCGCGCGCCGGTCCAGGTGATGCCCAGGCTGGCGAGCGAATCGGCCCGTTGGCCCGGCTGGGCAAAGTCTTGCTGGCGCTGCAAGAGATCGGGCTCGCGCAGCAGGCCACCGGTGCGCGGCGTGAAGCCGGGGTAGTAGAAGTGTTTGGTCCAGCCCATGGCCGGCCCGCGCATGATCGGTGAGGGCAGGCCGTGGCAGCGCTCCACAAAACCCTCGGCGGACAGGTACTCCAGGTTGATCCAAGCCGGTGGCTTTGGGTCAAATTTGCCTTCAGCCCTCGTGGAATGGTCGTAGTTAGCTACAAATTCAGTAGCAATTTCGCAGCCGAAGGCCTCCACCCAGACGTCGGCGCGGGGCGGCGTGGCCAGCAGGGCGGAGTCAGTGGATTGCTCCCAGGCCCTGACGCTCACGCCGGGCCAGTTGCCTTCCAGCGCGCCGGGGGCCATCCAGTGCAGGGCTGACGCATCATCCACCCACAGGCGCAGCGTGTGTCCGCGCGCGGCTAGATCGGCGCATAGGCGCCAGCAAACGCCGATGTCGCCAAAGTTGTCGATGACGCGGCAGAACACGTCCCAGAGCAGGGGAGGCTTGGAGTCGGTTGGTGGCGGTTTGGGCATGGCGCCGATTGTCCATGCTGCCAAAGAATGGGCAATAGAACGGACAATACGCGCCATGTCCGAAATCCATTCTGAAGAGTTGCTGCGCGAGGTGGCCTCGCTGCCATCCTTGCCCGGCGTGTACCGCTACTTTGATACCCAGGACCAGTTGTTGTACGTGGGTAAGGCGATCAACCTGAAGAAGCGGGTGTCCAGCTATTTCCAGAAGGACCATGGCGGCACCCGCACCGGGCATATGGTCAGCAAGATTGTGCGCATGGAGACCACCGTGGTGCGTTCCGAAGCCGAGGCGCTGCTGCTGGAAAACAACCTGATCAAGACGCAGAACCCCAAGTACAACATCCTGTTTCGGGACGACAAAAGCTACCCTTACCTGAAGATGACCGGCGTGCCGCCCATTGCCAAGCGCAAGGTGGCCGACGATGCCGGCGATGGCAGCCCCGCCCAGCCGCCCAATCCTGCGCAATTCACCCGGGTGTCCTACTACCGGGGCGCGGTGGAAAAAAAGCACCGCTATTTCGGCCCCTATCCGAGTGCCTGGGCGGTGAAGGAGGCGATCCTGCTGATGCAGAAGGTGTTTCGCCTGCGCACCTGTGAGGACCCCATTTTCAGTAACCGCAGCCGGCCCTGCCTGCTGTACCAGATCAAGCG
>JAVBYK010000073.1 GCA_030824095.1 bacterium | reverse complement strand
GTCAGCGTGATCGCGTCGCTGGGCTGAGCCCCACGCGGGCCCTACGGCCGGCGAAAGGCCACTTGTTGCCGGGACCAGTACCGCGATGCCAGTTGGTCCAGGCGCACCTCGCCGCCCGTGGACGGGGCGTGGACAAACCGCCCCTCACCCACATAAATGCCCGCATGGGAGGCCGAGCCACCCAGGGTGAACACGACAAGGTCTCCGGTTTGCAAGGCCTCGGCCGGCACCGCTTGGCCCCAGTCCGCCAGCATGGACACCGTGCGCGGCGCCATGACGCCAGCGCCGGTCTTGTAGACATAGCGAATCAGCCCACTGCAGTCAAAGCCGCCTTCCGGCGTGTTGCCGCCATGGCGGTAGGGCGTGCCGACCAGGCCGACAGCGTGGATGGTCACATCATTGGCCTGGTCGCGTGACAGGCGGGCGGGTACGAAGGGTTTTGCGGCAGGTTCCGCATAACGTGGATTCGAGGGTGTTGACGAGCACCCGGTGAGCATCAGCAGGCACGCCATGCCCAGCACCGTGCAGATGCGCAACATGGCTGGTTCGGGCTTGGCAAGACCCATGGGGGTGGACTCCTGTGTGGTGGCTGCAATTATGGTGCAGAGCACCGCGAACTGCCAGTGGCTAGGGCGCCACGACCGCCGACAGATAGACGTCACAAAACTCGGGGGGCATGCGACGCGGTAGCCCGCTGCTGAGTTCAATGCACACCAGATCCCAGCGCCCGCGCAGCACCGTGACCTGGTCGCGATCGCGCACCAGCTGGAAGCGGCGCTCCATGGTCAGCTTGCCGCTGCCGGCCAGCATCCACGTGGCCAGCGTCAGCGGCTCGCCCAGCAGCGTGGGCAGCAGGTAGTCGTATTCGCCACGGCGTATGGCCATGGCGCGGTCCAGGCGCTGGTAGTCCTGCAGCGTCAGGCCCAGCGCTTCCGAATGGGCCCAGCCCGCCTTCTCGCACCATTGCACGTAGACCGCATTGTTGGTGTGGTTCAGGCCATCAATGTCCTGCGCCTGTGGCATGGCGGGGATGGCGAAGGGGTTGGGGTAGTCCCAGGTCATGGAAGATTGCGTGTGGGCCGAGTGGAGGGCGGTGCATCTTACCCGCCGCCTGCATGATCTGGGTCAAAGCCAGTCGCGAATTCCGCGGTTTGGCGGCCGATCACATTGCAATTCGCGCTAGCCAGTCCTTAAATGGGTGCAGGGGGAACATTCCATGGAAAACCTGAACCTGCCCAAACGTGTGCCCACCGCCATTGCGGTCAGCATCACCCTTCTGATCTGGTTTGTCATACCCGTGCCCGACAAGGTCAGTCCCGACGCGTGGCATCTGCTGGCGCTGTTCATTGGAACCATTGCCGGCATCATCGGCAAGGCGCTGCCGATTGGTGCCATGTCCATCGTGGCCATTTCCCTGGTGGCCATCACCGGCGTGACGCGCCCCGGCAAACCCGAGGGCGCCATCGCCGATGCGCTCAGTGGTTTCGCCAATCCGCTGATCTGGCTGATTGCCATCGCCGTGATGATTGCCGTGGCCCTGACCAAGACCGGACTGGGCACCCGCATTGGCTACTACTTCATTGCGCTGCTGGGCAAGAAGACCATTGGCGTGGCCTATGGTCTGGTGCTGTCGGAGCTGGTGATTGCGCCCGTCACACCCAGCAACACGGCGCGCGGCGGGGCCATCGTGCACCCCATCATGCGCTCCATCGCCGACGTGTTTGGCTCCAGCCCGGACCTGGGCACATCCAAGAATATTGGCCGCTATCTGGCGCTGGTGAACTACAACACCAACCCCATCACCTCGGCCATGTTCATCACCGCCACGGCGCCCAATCCGCTGATCGTGGATTTGATCGCCAAGGCCACCAATTCGGCCATCAAGATCACCTGGGGCCAGTGGGCTCTTGCCGCGCTGCTGCCGGGGCTGGTCATGCTGCTGGTCATGCCGCTGGTGCTGTATGCGCTGTATCCGCCCGAGATCAAGAACACGCCCAATGCCAAGGAACTGGCGCAGACCGAGCTGGCCAAACTGGGCCCCATGAAGAAGCCCGAGTTCATCACCCTGTCGGTGCTGGGGCTGATGCTGCTCATGTGGGCGGGCGTGCCGATGTGGCTGTTTGGCCCGGCCTATGAGATCAATGCCACCACCACCGCGTGGATCGGCCTGTCGCTGTTGCTGCTGACCGGTGTGCTGGAGTGGGAAGACATTCTCAAGGCCAAGAGCGCCTGGGACACCCTGATCTGGTTTGCCGCGCTGGTGATGATGGCCACCTTCCTGGGCAAGCTGGGCCTGGTCGGCTGGTTTGCGCAGACCATCCAGCAGGGCATCAGCTTTCTGGGTCTGGGCTGGATGAGTGCCACGGCGTTGCTGATCCTGGTGTATTTCTACTCGCACTACTTCTTTGCCAGCACCACGGCGCACATCACGGCCATGTATGCGGCGTTCTTTGCGGCCGGTGTGGCGCTGGGTGCTCCGCCCATGCTGCTGGCACTGGCGCTGGCGTTTTCCTCGTCGCTGATGATGTCGCTCACGCACTATGGCACCGGCACCGCGCCCATCATCTTTGGCTCGGGCTACACGACGCTGAACGAGTGGTGGATCGCCGGTGCGGTGATGAGTGTGGTCAACCTGCTGCTGCTGGCCGTGGTCGGCGGCGTCTGGTGGACTGTGCTGGGCTATATCTGATGCGCTGACGCGCCGGCCGCTGTGCCGGGGTGATTCGGATTCCGCGACAATTCGGGAAACCTGTCGCCACACCCATCCGAAGCACCCCCATGAATCCCACCTCCGCAAGCGCCACCACCGAACCCCGTCTGACCTCCCTCTCGCACGGCGGCGGCTGCGGCTGCAAGATTGCGCCCGGCGTGCTGTCGCAGATTCTGAAGACCACCACCGCCATGCCGCTGCCGCCGGAGCTGCTGGTGGGCATCGAGACCTCGGACGACGCGGCGGTCTACCAGCTCAATGCCGAGCAGGCGCTGATTGCCACCACCGATTTCTTCATGCCCATCGTCGACAACCCGTTCGACTTTGGCCGCATTGCCGCCACCAACGCCATCTCGGATGTCTATGCCATGGGCGGCACACCCATCATGGCGCTGGCACTGGTGGGCATGCCCATCAACGTGCTGTCGCTGGAAACCATTGGCCAGATCCTGGCTGGCGGTGCGTCGGTCTGCAAGGCGGCCGGCATCCCGATTGCCGGTGGCCACACCATCGATTCGGTGGAGCCCATCTACGGCCTGGTGGCCATGGGGCTGGTGCACCCGAAGCGGGTCAAGCGCAATGCCGATGCCCGCGTGGGCGACCGGCTGATTCTGGGCAAGCCACTGGGCGTCGGCATTCTGTCCGCAGCGTTGAAGAAGGAAAAGCTCGACGATGCCGGCTACGCCCGCATGATCGCCGTGACCACCCAGCTCAACACCCCGGGGCCGGAACTCGCGGCGCTGGACGGCGTGCACGCCCTGACCGATGTCACCGGCTTTGGCCTGGCCGGCCACGCGCTGGAAATGGCGCGCGGCGCGCAGTGCGTGGTGCAGGTGGACTGGTCACGCGTGCCGCTGATCGACGGCGTGCAGGCCCTGGCCAGCGCCGGCATGGTGACCGGTGCATCCGGGCGCAACTGGGCGGCCTACGGGCATGAGATTGCGCTGCCGACCGACTTTGGCGCGGTGAACCAGGCCCTGCTGAGCGACCCGCAAACCAGTGGCGGATTGTTGGCGAGCTGTGCCCCCGAGGCGGTGGACGCGGTGCTGGCGGTCTTTGCCCGCCATGGCTTTGACGGTGCGGCCGAGATTGGCCGCATCGCGGCGCCAGCGGCGTCAGGCGATAGCACCCAATTGCTATCAATTAAATAGCTTTATAGGCCTATTCCATGAGGGCTGGAGGCCTATTTGGCCAAAAGTCATTTGGGGGATTGGAAGCGCGCCATGAAGCGCCGGTCAATCCAGTCCTTCCACTTCCACACCCACCAGCCCTGGGCACTGTAGTTGTGCCATGTGGCCACCGCATAGCGGCTGCCGCAGGACAGGATGTTGAGCGTGGCGGCCGGGGGCTGATGTGGTTGGAGGGCCGCACCGGTGATGGCGGCCGCCAGGTTGTGCGCCAGCGCCGGGCCGGCACGCACGGCATAGACGCCGCTGCGGGCCAGGGGGCGGTCCATGCGGGTGCTGACATCGCCCGCCGCAAACACGCGGCTGTGGCTGGTGGAGCGCTGGTACATGTCCACCGCGATGAAACCCCGGTCATCCAGCGCCAGACCGCTGGTGGCCAGCCAGGCGGGCGGCTGTGCGCCGGTGGCCAGCAAGGGAACATCGCAGGCCAGATCGGCGCCGCAGCCCAGTTGAACGGACCCGGCCTTCAGGCCCACGGCCACATCCTGCAGCACGGTGACCTTGCGCCGCTTGAGCTCGGCCAGCAGGCGCTGCTGCACCCGGGCGGGATAGTTGGCTGCTGGGGGCTCAGCGCCACTGACCAGCGTCACAGCGGCATTGGGCAGGCGGTGGCGCACGGCCAGGGCCAGCTCGATGCCGCCGGCACCGCCGCCAATCACGGCCACACGCAACGCGCGGGCATCACCCATCTCCGCCACCCGGGGCCACAGGGCGCCAAAGGCCTCGATGGGGCGCACAAACAGCGCGTGTTCGCGTGCGCCGGGCATGGCGCGCTCCAGCACATCGCGGTCCTGTGTGGGGCCGGTGTTGACGGACAGCCAGTCAAAGCGCAGCGTGCTGCCGTCGTCCAGCAGCACGGTCTGCTTCTGCGCATCCATGCCCACCACGCTTTGCTGCACCCAGCGGATGCCACCACGCTGCACCAGCGGCTCCAGCGGAATGACGCAGTCGTCCAGCGGATAATGGCCGGCCATGAAGCCGGGCACCATGCCCGAATACATCTGGCGCGGGTAGGGCGTGACCAGCGTCACCACCGTGCCCGGCAGCGGCTGCGCGGCCAACTGGACCAGGGTCTGCACATGGGCGTGGCCGGCACCCAGCAGCACCACTTGCTGCGGACCTTGCGCGGAATGGGGAGTGGGGCTGGCTGCGACCGTCATGCCGTCTATTGTTTCATGAGTGCGATGGCGCCCACAGCACCCGCCATCAACCGCGTCGCCAGGTGTGGAAGCGGCGGGCCCAGGCCAGCAGGGTGCGTGGCTGGTGGGCGCGGGCCCATTCGCCGGCGGCGTATTTGTTGGCCTCGGCCAGCGTGGGGTAGGTGTGGATGGTGCCCAGTATTTTCTTCAGGCCCAGGCCGTGGCGCATGGCCAGCACGTATTCGGCCAGCCGTTCAGCCGCATGCGTGCCGACGATGGTGACGCCCAAAATGCGGTCCTGTCCCGGCACGGTCAGCACCTTGACCCAACCGGTGCCGGCCTGACCCGTGCCCGCGTCGCAGATCTGGCGGTCCAGGTCGTCGGTGGCGTAGTGGGTCAGCGCATAGGCAATGCCCTGCGCCTGGGCCTCGCGCTCGTTCAGGCCCACGCGCGCCACCTCGGGGTCGACAAACGTGGCCTGCGGGATCACGCGGTAATCGGCCTTGAAGCGTTTGACGTCGCCGAACAGCGCATTCACCGCTGCATACCAGGCCTGGTGCGCGGCGGTGTGGGTGAACTGGAAGGGCCCGGCCACATCGCCCACGGCGTAGATGTTGGGGTAGAGCGTTTGCAGGTAGTCGTTGGTCTGCAGCGTGGGGGTGTCGGTGGGAATGCCCAGCGCCTCCAGCCCATAGCCGCTTAGGCGTGCGCTGCGGCCCACGGCGATGAGCAGCAGGTCAAACGCGATGGGCCGCTCGGTGCCGTTGTGCTCCGCTATCAGCGTGCCGGCGGAGGGTGTGGTGGCGCCGGCCTCCACCCGCAGCGCCCGGTGCGTGGTCAGCACCTGCACACCATCGGATTGCAACGCCGATGCCACCCGTTCGGACACCTCATCGTCCTCACGCAGCAGCAGGCGCGGTGCGGCTTCCACCAGCGTGACCGCCGAGCCCAATCGTGCAAAGCATTGCGCCAGCTCGCAGCCAATCGGTCCTCCGCCCAGCACGGCCAGGCGCTGCGGCACCTGGTCCAGCTGCGCCAGATGGTCCCACAGCGTGTCGCTGGTCACATAGGCCACGGCGTCCAGCCCGGGCAGGGGCGGCAGCACCGGCTTGGCACCCGTGGCAATGACGATGCTGCGGGTAGTCAGGCGCTGGGTGCCGCAACCGTTCAACGCAATCTCTACGGTCCACGGGTTGACCAGCGTGGCCTTGCCCTGCAACACCTCCACACCCAGCGCGGTATAGCGCTCCACGCTGTCGTGCGGGGCGATTTGCTGGATGACGGCCTGCACGCGCTGCATCACCGCGCGGAAGTTGACCTGCGGCTCGGCGCCTTGCAGACCCCAGCGCCCAGCGTGGCGCATCTCGTGCGCCACACGGGCGCTCTGGATCAGCGCCTTGCTGGGCACGCAGCCGGTGTTCAGGCAGTCGCCGCCCATGGCATGGGCCTCCACCAGCGTGACCTTGGCCTGCACGGCGGCGGCGATGTAGCTGGTGACCAGCCCGCCGGCACCCGCGCCAATGACGACCAGGTTGCGATCAAAATTCGTGGGCCGCTGCGCCTTCCACCGCGCATAGACCTGGCGGCGCCGCACCGCATCCATCAGCCGGCGCGCCAGCAGCGGGAACAGACCCAGCAGCACAAAGGAGCCCAGCAGCGCGGGGCTGGCCACGTCGCCCAGCGATTGAATTCGCCCCAGCTGCGTGCCCGCGTTCACATACACCGCGGTGCCGGCCAGCATGCCGAGCTGGCTGACCCAGTAATAGGTGCCGACGCGCATGGTGGTCAGGCCCATGGCCAGGTTGATCAGGAAGAA
>JAVBYK010000455.1 GCA_030824095.1 bacterium | reverse complement strand
GCAGGGCTGCGCCGTGCGGCAGGGTTTGCGCGTCTTTTGTGGGTCAAACTTCACGCGTATAGTGCGATGGGAAGGCTCCCAAGAGACCAGTGAACACCAACCGAACACGAGTGAGAGGCAGACACCATGCGCATTTCCGGCTGGCTATGTTGCGTCGCGCTGCTGGCTGCCTTGCCCTGTGCCGCAGACACTGCCGCCGCCAGGCGTTGGATCGAGCAGGAGTTCCAGCCCTCCAGCCTTTCTCGTGAGCAACAGCAGAAGGAGTTGCAGTGGTTCATCGACGCGGCCAAACGCCTGCAGGCGCAGGGCGTACGATCCATCCGCGTGGTGTCGGAAAAGATCGACACCCATGCCTATGAAGCCAACACCCTGGCCAAGGCGTTCCAGGAGATCACCGGCATTGCCGTGCAGCAGGATGTGATTCCCGAAGGCGAGCTGGTCGACAAGCTCTACGCCGCCATGAAGACCAACCAGCACACCTACGACGGCTGGATTTCGGACTCGGACCTGATTGGCACGCACTACCGGTTCGGCGCCGTGGTGCCGCTGTCCGACTATATGCAGGGTGCGGGCAAGGACTTCACCAACCCCGGACTGGACCTGGGCGACTTCATCGGCACCTCGTTCACCACCGCGCCAGACGGCAAGATGTACCAGTTGCCGGACCAGCAGTTTGCCAACCTGTACTGGTTCCGTGCCGACTGGTTTGCGCGCAAGGATTTGCAGCAGCGCTTCAATGCGCGTTTTGGCTATGAGCTGGGCGTGCCACTGAACTGGTCAGCCTATGAGGACATAGCCAGCTTCTTCACCCACGACGTGCAGGCGCTGGACGGCAAAAGGGTCTACGGCCATATGGACTACGGCAAGCGCGACCCCTCGCTGGGCTGGCGCTTCACCGATGCCTGGTTGTCCATGGCCGGTGCGGGAGACAAGGGCATTCCCAACGGCCTGCCGGTGGACGAATGGGGCATCCGCGTAGCCACCGACCAGTGCACGCCGGTGGGCGCGTCGGTGGAACGCGGTGGCGCCACCAACTCGCCCGCGGCGGTCTTTGCACTGACCAAGTACCTGGAATGGCTGAAGAAGTTTGCACCGCCCGAGGCGGTGAACATGACCTTCACGGATGCCGGCCCGATCCCGGCGCAAGGCCAGATAGCACAGCAGATTTTCTGGTACTCCGCCTTCACGGCACCGCTGACGCAGCCGGGAACCGCAGCCGTCCATGCGGATGGCAGCCCTAGGTGGCGCATGGCGCCCTCGCCCCACGGTCCCTACTGGAAGACCGGCATGCAAAACGGCTACCAGGATGTGGGCGCGTGGACCTTCCTGACCTCCACGCCGACGGCGCAACTGGCGGCCGCCTGGTTGTATGCGCAGTTCGTCACCTCCAAGACGGTATCGCTGCGCAAATCCATCGTCGGACTGACCTTTATTCGGGAATCCGACATCAAACACGACTACTTCACCCGGAACGCCGGCCGCTACGGTGGGTTGATCGAGTTCTACCGCAGCCCGGCGCGCGTGGCGTGGACACCGACCGGCACCAACGTGCCGGACTACCCGCGCATGGCGCGCCTGTGGTGGCCGCACATATCCGACGCCATCAACGGAGCCAAGACGCCCCAGGCCGCCATGGACGGCCTGGCAATGGACATGGATGCGGTGCTGGCCGACCTGCAGCGCACCGGCATGCGCCAGTGCACGCCCCGGCTCAACCCGCGGCGCGATGCCGCGCAGCGCCTGTCCAGCAAGGGCGCGCCGTGGCAGAAGGTGGAAAACGAAAAACCGCGCGGCGAGACCATCGCCTACGAACGCCTGCTGCAGGCCTGGAAAGAGGGTCGCGTGCAATGACCCTGCCCGATCTGTCCCTGACCACCCTGTCGCGCACCCGGCTGGCGCTGCTGCTGTTTGCGGTGCTGACCTCCATCACCATCGCTGCGCAAACCTGGTGGACCATTGCGCAGGACCGCCAGCAGACACTGGCCTCGGAGACCACCAATGGCCTGGTGGCCGTGCGCCTGCTGGAGGAGCACGCCAGCCAGACGCTGCAGGACGCTGTGCACACCCTGGACCGGGTGGCCCGCGCGGTGCAGGCCGCCGACGTTGGAAGTGATGCCAATGCCATCCGCCGCATCGTGGCCACGCACGACATCGGCCACAGCCGCCATCTCAAGGCGCTGCAATATGTCACGCCGCAAGGCATGAGCTGGATCAGCTCGCCCGACTATCCCACGCATGCCACGCAGGCGTCCGAACGCAGCCACATCCAGTACCTGCTGGCCAATCCAGCCGACCACGACGCCCTGGTGGGCCACCCCTATGCCAGCCCCTACGACAGCCAATGGGTGATTCCGGTGGCGCGCACGCTCTACACCCCCCGGGGCCAGGCTCTGGGTGTTATTAGCGTGGACATCCGGCTGTCGTACTTCGGTACCCTGTATGCGCGGGTGGCCAAGGAAAACAAGGCCGCAGTCACCCTGCTCTCCGACGAAGGTTTCATCCTGGCACGTTCACCCTTTGAGGCGCGGTATGTGGACCGGGACGTGCGCGACGCGGTGCGCATGGTGACACTGGGCGGGTCTGCGGTGGAGGGCTCGTTCGAGGACGAGGGCTTTCTGGATGACGATGAGGGCGTCAAGCTCTACACCTACCGCAAGCTCAGCGGCTTTTCGGTGACGACCGTGTTCGCCCGCGACTCCGCCAGCGTGCTGGCGCCCTGGGAGCGGCGCACCTATGAGCGCGTGGCGCTAGCGGCGTTCACGATTGCGCTGACGGTGGCGCTGACCTATTTCCTGATGTTCTATATCCGACGCCTGCAACGCACCCAGAACTCGCTGCGTGACAGCGAGGCCAAGTTCACCGGACTGTTCCGCGAGTCCCCTGTGCCACACACGCTGGTGCGCTTTGACAGCGGCCAGTTCGTGGAGGCCAATGACACCTGGCTGCACCAGTTCGGCTTCTGCCTGAAGGATGTCATCGGCCACACTGCGCTGGAGCTGGGCATCTGGGTCAACCCGCAGGAGCGGACCGAGATGATTGCAGAGCTGGCCGAGCGTGGCGCGGTTGACAGTTTCGAAGTGCACCACCGCACCCAGGACGGCAAGGTGGTCACCGGCCTGATGTCGGGCCGCACCTTCTACACCGGGCGGGACAAGCTGATCCACTTCACGCTGGTTGACATCACGCGACAGCGCCAGGTGGAGCAGGAGATCCGCGAGCTCAACCAACAGCTGGAAGCGCGTGTGCAGGCCCGCACCGAACGGCTGGAGGTGGCCAACCGCGATCTCAGTGTGGCGCTGGAGTCGGTGCGCACCATGCAGACCGAGCTGGTGCGCTCAGAGAAACTGGCGGCGCTGGGCTCGCTGGTGGCCGGTGTGGCGCACGAGCTCAACACCCCCATTGGCAACAGCGTCACCGTGGGCAGCACACTGCAGCACCAGGTGGCCGATCTGGCGCAGGCCTTTGACAGGGATGCGCTGCGCCGCTCCACGCTGCAGACTTTTCTGGACAACGCCAGCCGCGGGACCGACATCCTGATGCGCGCACTGACCCGCGCCAGTGAACTCGTGGGCAGCTTCAAACGTGTGGCGGTAGACCAGTCCAGCGACCAGCGCCGCCTGTTTGATGTGCAGACCACCCTGCGCGAGGTGTGCCTGACGCTGGAGCCCATGTACAAGAACACCACGCACCAGTTGGCACTGGACCTGCCGAACGGAGTGGAGATGGACAGCTACCCGGGCGCATTGGGCCAGCTCATCACCAATTTCGTCAGTAACGCCCTGCAACATGGATTTGAAGGGCGCAGCCACGGCCACATGCACCTGCGCGCCACGGCCGACGGGGCGGACCGGGTGTTACTGGTCTTCACCGACGATGGACTGGGCATGTGCGAAGACACGCGCAACCGCGTGTTTGACCCCTTCTTCACCACCAAGCTGGGCCAGGGCGGCTCGGGGCTGGGCATGAACATCGTCTACAACATCGTGCGCGAGGTGCTGGGTGGCAGCATCGCAATTGCATCCAGCCCCGGTGAAGGCACCCGCATCACGGTCCACCTGCCACGTTGCGCGCCGCAGTCACACACCGCTGCCGGCCATGCCCAGGAGCACCCCTACTTCAATGGCTGAGCCGCTTACTGGCGGATCACATCAGCGCCTTGCGGCGGCTTGAACTGGAAGCTGGTCGCCTCCAGGGCGGTATTGGCCTGGAAGGCGTTGAAGCGCAGACTGGAGCGCTGGCCAAAGCTGTCCAGAATTTCCAGCACCGCCAACTCGGCCCCACGAAAGCCCACGCGCACGGCCTGCAGCGAGCTGTCCTTGGCTTTGGGCGTGGCACGCACCCACTCCAGACCGTCGCTGTCGGCATCGGGCGCAAGCGTGAAGTCGGCCTGCAAGGCCTTCAGATCCGCCGCCGACGCAATCAGCGCTGCCGGTGTGGAGCCCAGCGCCTGGGCCTGCTTGCGCGATGTGACCTGGTTCAGGTCCACGTCGTACAGCCACAGGGTCTGGCCATCGGCGACGATGGTCTGTTCAAACGGCTTCTTGTAGACAAAGCGGAAACGCCCCGGGCGGGAAAACTCGAAAGTGCCGCTGGAGGTCTTGGAGCGGGCGGCCTGGCCTTCCTTGGCCGGCATGGTTACCACCTGGGTGAAATCGGAGCGCCCGGTTTTCACCGTCTTGACAAATGATTCCAGGCTTTCCATACCGCCAGCCCTCGCCGATAGGGCGAAGACAGCTATCAAAATAGGAGCGAAAATTTTCATGGTTTATCCGGTTGGGGTCCTGCACACCGTGGTCTGACCCCAAAAAAGCTATTCGGTTCGCGCTGGCACCAAAATATCGCGCTGACCGCTGGTGCTCATGGAGCTGACCAGGCCGGCCTTTTCCATGTCTTCCACCAGGCGCGCGGCGCGGTTGTAGCCAATCTTCAGGTGGCGCTGCACCAGGGAGATGCTGGCCTTGCGGTTCTTCAGCACCACCTCCACAGCCTGGTCGTACATGGGGTCCTTTTCGCCGCCACCATTGCTGCCGTCCATGCCGCTCTCGCCGTCGCCATCGACCGTGCCGCCTTCGAGCACGCCCTCGATGTAGTTGGGTTCGCCCTGGCTCTTGAGATAGGTCACCACGCGGTGCACCTCGTCATCGCTGACAAAAGCGCCGTGCACGCGGATGGGCAAACCGGAGCCACTGGCCATGTACAACATGTCGCCCATGCCCAGCAGGGCTTCGGCTCCCATCTGGTCGAGGATGGTGCGGCTGTCGATCTTGGAGCCCACCGAGAAGGCAATGCGGGTCGGAATATTGGCCTTGATCAGGCCGGTGATCACATCCACGCTGGGGCGCTGCGTGGCCAGGATCAGGTGGATGCCGGCGGCGCGCGCCTTTTGCGCCAGGCGGGCAATCAGTTCCTCGATCTTCTTGCCGACCACCATCATCAGGTCGGCCAGCTCGTCGATGACCACGACGATGTGCGGCTCGCGCTGCAAGGGCTCGGGCGACTCCGGGGTCAGGCTGAACGGGTTGTAGAGGAACTCGCCACGCGCCGTGGCCTCGTCGATCTTGTGGTTGTAGCCGGCCAGGTTGCGCACGCCCACCTTGCTCAGGAGCTTGTAGCGCCGCTCCATCTCGCCCACGCACCAGGTCAGGCCATAGGCGGCCTGCTTCATGTCGGTGACCACGGGGGCCAGCAGGTGCGGAATGCCTTCGTACATCGACATTTCCAGCATCTTGGGGTCGATCATCAAGAGGCGCACATCGCGGGCCTCGGCCTTGTACAAGAGCGAGAGGATCATCGCGTTGATACCCACCGATTTGCCCGAACCGGTGGTGCCAGCCACCAGCACGTGCGGCATCTTGGCCAGGTCGGCAACGATGGGGTTGCCCACAATATCTTTGCCCAGGCCCATGGTGAGCAACGACTTGCTGTCGTTGTAGACCTGCGAACCCAGGATTTCGGACAGGCGAATCGACTGGCGCTTGGCGTTGGGCAATTCCAGCGCCATGTAGTTCTTGCCGGGAATGGTTTCCACCACGCGGATCGACACCAGACTCAGACTGCGCGCCAGGTCCTTGGCCAGACCGACGATCTGTGAGCCCTTGACGCCGGTGGCGGGCTCAATCTCGTAGCGGGTGATGACCGGGCCGGGCTGGGCCAGCACCACGCGCACCTCCACGCCAAAGTCCTTGAGCTTTTTCTCGATCATGCGGCTGGTCATTTCCAGCGTCTCGGGGGCCACGGTCTCCTGGCGCACCAGCGCACCGTCCAGCAGATCGACCTGGGGCAGCTTGCTGTCGGGCATCTCGGTGAACAGCGGTTTCTGCCGCTCCTTGGCCACGCGCTCGCTGCGCGGGGGCTCGGAGAACACCGGCTCCACGATCATCACCGGTTGCGGGTGGTGCTCCACCACCTCTTCGCGCTCTTCAATCAGGATTTCTTCGCGCTCGCGCATGGCCTGCTGGCCCATTTCGCGGTCTTGCGCCCGTTCGCGCTGCTTGCGGCGGGACTGGATCTGGCCGTCGACCCAGGCGCCAATGCGCTCGGCTACATGCATCCACGAAAAGCCAAACACCAGCGCAGAGCCAATCACACCCAGCGCGATGGACACCAGCCCTGAGCCGGCAAACCCCAGCCATTTCACACTGGGCGGCCCCAGCAGGTAACCCAGTGCGCCCCCGCTGTGGTCCGGCAGACGCGATTCCAGGCTGTACAGACGGGCCCACTCCAGGGACGTGCTGGCGTAGAGCAGCACGGCCAGGCCGGCCCAGAACACCCAACGCCGGGTCAGCGTGCGCCGGCCGGCGTCGCCACGCAGTCGGTTGGCCAGCAACGACAACCAGAGCCGTATGCCCACGGCCA
>JAVBYK010000180.1 GCA_030824095.1 bacterium | reverse complement strand
CCCCGCACCTCCAGCCGCACTTCATCCAGCACCTTGCCGTTGGCGTCTGCAATCTGCACCACATGCCGCCCCGGCCATGGCAGCCACTGTGCAGAAACGCCCTTGGCGAAGGGCTTGCCGTCCAGCAGCCAGCGCACGCCCGTCCCTGTAGCCTGGAAGCTCACGCGCTGGCGGTTGGGTGGGATGTCAGGGTCCAGCGCAATGATGGTTCCGGTGGTGGGACTGGTGATGCGCGCAGGGGGGCTCTGGCCAGATGACTTTTGGACTTTTTGGCCTCCAGCCCTCGTGGAATATGCTGTTGTAGCTACTGAATCAATAGCAAACGAAGCCTGCTGCGTGTCCTGCAGGAACCACTCCATGCGCGGTGCCTCGGTCGCCGCAAACTGCACCGGCCTCTGCACCACGCCGGTCGGGGCCTTGGGTGCATGGCTGGTTTGCCGGGTGTGCAGGAACTGCATCACCGCGGCCCAGATCGGTGCCGCACCCGTGGTGCCGCTCACGTCCCACATTGGGGCGCCGCTGGCATTGCCCACCCACACGCCCACGGTGTAGCGCTGCGACCAGCCCACGGCCCAGTTGTCGCGCATGTCCTTGCTGGTGCCGGTCTTGACCGCCGTCCAGAAACGCGTGGCCAGGATGCTGTCGGTGCCGAAGGTGCGGGCGCGGGCGTTGGTGTCGCTCAGGATGTCGCCGACGATGAAGGCGGCGCGCGGGTCCAGCGCGGCGTGCCAGACGGGCTTGGTGGCCAGCACCAGCGTGGTTGGGCTGGTGCGCCCGCCATTGGCCAGTGCGCGGTAGGCGTTGGTCAGGTTCAATAGCGACACCTCGGCGCTGCCCAGCGCCAGGCTGTAGCCGTAGTAGTCGCCCGTCTCCCTGAGCGGCAGGCCCAACTGCACCAGTTGTCTGTGGAAGGCGTCGGGCGACACCATGACCAGCGTGCGCACGGCTGGCACGTTCAGCGATGCGCCCAGCGCGGTGCGCACCGACACCCAGCCCTTGAACTGGTGGTCGTAGTTCTGCGGAATGTAGAGGCCGCCCGTGGTCTGGATCTGCGTGCCGGAGTCCTCAATCAGCGACGCCGCCGTGATGCGCCGCTGGGCGATCGCCTGGGCGTAGAGGAAGGGCTTGAGCGTGGATCCCGGTTGGCGCATCGCGGTGACGCCATCGACTTCGGCGGCATTGCTCAGGCTGCCGGACGAGCCGACCCAGGCCAGCACGTCGCCGGTGGCGTTGTCCAGCACGACCAGCGCGCCGTCCTCCACATGGCGGCCTGCCAATTCGCGCAGGTGTTGCTGCAGGGTCTGCACGGCAAAGCGTTGCAGCGGGGCGTGCAGCGTGGTCTTTATGGCGGCGGTCTTGGCACTGCGGGTAAGTTGTTGCGCCACATGCGGTGCGATGCCATCACTAGCCGCGTAGTCGCGGTGTTGCAGTGCGGCTGTCGTGAACAGGTCCAGCGCCTCGCAATCCGCACCAACGGCTTGCAGGCTTTTGAGCACGGTGCAGGCGCGCTGCGCCACCTGCTGCGTGGGCGCGTTGGGCGCGCGCACCAGCACAGCGGCCACGGCAGCCTCGCGCTGGTCCAGGCCGTGGGCGGCCTTGCCGAACAGCGTGCGGCTGAGCGCGTCGATGCCGACCAGCTCGCCCCGGAAGGGCACCAGATTCAGGTAGGCCTCCAGAATCTGGTCCTTGCGCCAGCCGCGCTCCAGCATCTGCGCCGACACCGTCTGCCCCAGCTTCTGTACCACGCTGCGCCCGCCGCTGCCCCGCTTCAAATCCTCGTCCAGCAGACCTGCCAGTTGCATGGTGATGGTGGAGGCGCCGCGCGTCCTGTTGTTCCACAGATTGGCCCAGGCGGCCGCACTCACGGCCTGCCAGTCCACGCCGCTGTGCTCGTAGAAACGCTTGTCTTCGGACAGCACCAGCGCCGTGCGCAAGGCAGGGGAGATGTCGGCCAGTGCGACCCATTGGCCGCGGCGCACAGCGGTGTTGGTGCGCAGGCGGTGCAGCTCTTCACCGTGGCGGTCCAGGATTAACGTATCGGAGGGGGTGTAGCCGGAGCGTACTTGGTTAAATGTGGTGCTGGCCCGCGTGGAATCTGCGTAAGTCGCTACTAAAAGAGTAGCAATCGTTGCGAGTATTGCTCGGCGAATGCTGTGCCTGCCGGGTTGGGGAATGCCGGTGGCCTCATACTGCGGCATACGCAGAAATCGGCCACCGGCACTCCCCAACCCGGCGTGAAGTGACGGTAGTTCTGCTCCGCGATCCAATACCGTCACTTCACCGCCTCAACCTTCACTCTCGCATTCGGTGCCTCGCCAAACATTTCCGGCGCATACATGGCCTCCACCCGTGACGGTGGCAGCGAGAACTCGCCGACGTTGTTCAGGCGAATGGTGTATTCCATCTTCACCACGCCCTTGGGCAGGTACTGGTAGTAGCTGCGGAAGGACTCGAAGCTGCGCTCCTCGAAGACTGCCCAGCCATAGCCTGACTGTTTCTCACCCTGCGTGGCAATCTCGCTGTCACGCCCCAGGCCGCTGCCCAGGATCGTCGCGCCGCCCGGCACAGGGTCGGTGATGACGGCCCAGGTCATGTCGGCGCTGGCGTTCACCTCCAGCGTGATGCGCAACACGTCGCCACGGGTGTAGCTGCCGGCCGGCAGGCTCTTGTTGGCCTGCTCCACGGGCGTGACGGTTTTCTTGATCTGGTAGCCGGCATTGAAGGGTTCCTTCAACTGGATGGCGGCGACTGACTGCAGCGTCAACCAGGGTTTGCCGGGGCCCTGGTGCGTCACGCTCAGCGTGTCCTTGGGCAAAGTCTTGCTCCAAGGCAGGAACATGCTGTTGTTGCGCAGATTGCTCGGTGATGCCGGTGCGCCAAACCACGTGCTCTGGTGCGCGGCACCGGAAGCATCGGTGGTCTTGATGCGCTCGACCTTGCTCCAGTCCACGGACGCATTCCCCGTGCTCATGCTGGCCTTGGTGGAGCCTGCTACGGTCACCGCTTCAAACTTGGCAGAGAACTTCTCCAGCGCCAGCCCGCCCCACAGGTTGGCCGTGGTGGTGTGCCAGGCACCATGCTGCTGGCGGCCTATGAAGCCGTTGGCCAGGCGGCCCATGTCATCCTTCCAGCTGGGGTCGTCCATGACGCTGAGCATCAGGCGCGCGGTGTTGACATCGCCGTTTTGCATCAGCCACCACCAGTAGTCATCGCGCTCGGTGCTGAAAATCATCTTCGTTCCCTGGTAGCTGATGCGGCTGCGCAGGATCTGGTTGGCCTCCGCCGTGCGCTTGTCGCGATCCGGCACATCCTGCACACGCTTGAGGATGTTGAGCCAGTCAATCACTGCATGCGTGGGCCACTGGTTGGGCGCAATGGTGATGGAGCCCAGCATGCGGCCCTGGGCCTTGCCAAAACGCGACAGGGCTTCCAGCGCGGCCAGCTTGCGGATGTCCAGGTCCTTGCGGGGGCTCCAGAAGTCACGCTGGATGCGACCCTCCACAAACGCGATCAGGCCACGCTCCATGGGTGCACGCACCGCGTCATCCAACGCGAAGGCGGGGTTGATGCTGGCGGCCTCGTGCGTGGCAGACAGTAGGTAGGCGGTCAGCGTGTCACTGCCGTGGTTGGCCTCGCCATCGCGTGGCGGGAAGTAGTTGGCCAGGCCGTCGCTGTCCAGGTAGTTGGGGATTTGCGCGGCTACGGTCTGCCACAGCTTGCCGTCGCGCAGGCCTACGCTCTTGCTGGTCTTTTGCTCCAGGCAGGCAAATGGGTAGTTGGCAAACCAGTCGCGCACGCCGGGCAGGCCCTCGGCCAGCTTGGGCTGCAGCGACATCTTCAGTCCACCGCGGCCGGGGATCGCATCGGCGGGTGGATTCACGTCCAGGCTGAACGGGCCTTCAATCTGCACCAGCGTGGCCTGTTGCACCGTCAGCGGCACGGCAGGGATGATGCGTTGGCGCGCCTTCAGCGCATCCCGGGCACCGGAGATGGTGTCCCTGGCTTCTATCTCCCACAGGATGGCCTCGGAGCGCAACTGGGCGAGTTGCGCAGGGGCGGTGACCATCCACGCCACCTCGCGCGCCTCGCCCGCCGGGATGTCCATCGTTTGGGCTTTCAGGTCCAGCAGCGTGGCACGCGGTGTCACCTCAACCTTCATCGCCTGCTGAGTGGTGTTGCGCAGTGTGACCTGGGCGCGGAACTGGTCGTCCTCCCGCACCAGAGGTGGCAGGCCGCTGATGATTTGCAGATCCTGCGTGGCGCGGATGCTGGTGGAACCGGTGCCAAACAGGCCGGTGGAGGCATCGGCCACGGCGACAATTTTGAAGGTGGTCAGCGCGTCATTCAACGGCACCATGACCACGGCCTGGCCATTGGCATCCAGCTTCACAGAAGGGTTCCACAGCAGCAGGGTTTCCAGCAGCTCACGCGCGCCGCTCTTGCCTCCGCCACCACCGGCGGGCACTGCCTTGCGGCCATAGTGCCTGCGGCCAATGATCTCCATTTGCGCGGTCGATGTTTCCACACCCCAGGAGCGGCGTTGCAGCATGGCGTCGAGCAGATTCCAGCTGGTGTTGGGCATCAGCTCCAGCAGGGCCTGGTCCACGGCGGCCAGGGCCACCTCGGCGTTGGCTGCGGGCTGGCCGTTGGGCAGCTTGACCGAGATCGTCACCTTGGCCTGGCTGCGCACGGCGTAGCTTTCCTTGTCGGCCTTGACGCTCACATCCAATTGGTGCGCCTTGGTGCCAACGCGGATCTCGGCCACACCCAGGCGGAAGGCAGGCTTGCTCAGGTCCACCAGTGCGGTGGGGGCCACGTATTCACGGCCCTCGTACCAGAACGACGTCCACCATTCGCGCGGGGCTTTGTAGCCCCAGGTAAAGAAGGAATACCACGGCACCTCGCGCAGGCGGCCGCGCAAGGCCAGCACACTCACGTACACATTGGGTCCCCAGCCGTCCCTGATCTTCAGATTGACGGTCGGGTCCTGGCCGTTCAATTGCACCACTTCCGTTTCGATGATGCCCTCGCGCTCCACGGCCACCAGAGCCGTGGCAAAGCGAAACGGCATGCGCACCTGGAACTTGGCGGTCTCGCCCGGCTGGTAGCTCTTCTTCTCCGGCAGCAGGTCGATGCGGTCATGGTTTTCGCCACCAAACCACAGTTCCCCCTGCTTGGTCACATACACGCTGGAAGCAGCCTGGATGCTGTTGCCGGATGCATCCCGGGCGGTGACGACCAGTTCGACCTCTCCTGCCTCATTCAGGCTGGTCTCGCACAGCAACAGGCCTCTGGAGTCGCTCTTGCCGCTGCACACCGTGCCGAGTTCCTTGACCGTGGTCTTGTTGTCATAGGTGTAGAAGCCGCCCACCATGCGCTTGCGGGTGGTGGTGACGATGCGGGCCGTGGCCTTGACCTCCAGTGCCACATCGGCCTGGGGCTTGCCGGACAGGTCTAGCGCCAGCGCCTGGAACTTGACTTTCTGGCTGCTACCACCGGACAGGCTGACCCAGCCCTCGGTCTTGAGGCCGGCTACCACCGACGCGGGCCACAGGGTCTGTGTGCTGCGGATGGTCTGCACCTCGCCATTCGGGTCGGAGTAGGTGGCTTCCAGCAACAGGTCTTGGGGCTGGCGGCTGGTGGGCAGCTTGTCCAGGGTGACCTTGCCGGCGCCGTTCTTGTCCAGCGTGAGGGGCAGCTTGTCGGCAATGACGCGCGCGTCGAGCGATGCATCGGCTTCCTCTTCGCCGTCGTTGCGGTTGTCGCGGTTGCCGCGGGGGGCCTGGAAGTTGAACTCAGAAAAGTCCGCATAGTTCAGGTACTTGCCGCGCACGAGGGCCGACACCCGCACCGGCAGGTTGGCCGCACCACCGCCGGAGACGTAGTTGATCTGCACATCCACCGGCACCGTCTTCACGTTCACCAGCGCCTTCTTCTCGGTCGGCGTGACGCGGCCTTCCAGCACCGGCAGGCGGAACTCCTCGACGCGGAACTGCCCGGTGAAGTAACTGTTGCGCCGGGAGTCCGTGCCGCGCAGCTCCACCTGGTAGAAGCCCAGCTTGGCTGCCGGCGGAATGGAGAACGTGCTCTCGGCACTCTGTCCGCCCGTGGCCGTCTTGCGCCAGGAGAGAAGTTGTGTGTACTGTTGGCCGCTGCCCACATGCGTCACAACCAGCGTGCCGGGCGTGGTGCCCGTCAGGCCAAAGCCTTTGCTGGTTTCGCTACGCAGGATGTGTTTCATGGACACGGTCTCGCCGGCGCGCAGCAGCGTGCGGTCGAAGATGGTGTGGGCACGCTCATCCGGTTGCGGCTCGCGGCTGGTCGGCAGGTTGAAGCGCCAGGGCTCGATGCCGCGATTCCAGTCGCTCCAGGTGAAGGCCATGTCGTTGACCGTGCCCTTGCCGTCACCCGAGGGTTGCACCGCGCGGGCGCTCACAAAATAGGCCTGGTTGTAATTGCCTTCGCCGCTGCAACTGGGCGCCTGGGGCGAGATGCCACTCAGGTTTGCGATGCCCTGGGCGTTGGTCTTGGCGGTGGCAATTTCCTTGCCCCGGCAATCGGACACCCGCACCTGTGCGTTGGCGACCGGTGCGCCCTTGTCCAGTGTGGTGACCCAGGCTACGGCGTTCTCACGCCCGAGCTTGAAGTGCACACCCAGATTCGTGACCAGGGCCGAGGTGCGCACGACCATGCTGCGGTCCTTGCCATGGCGTTCATCCAGCAGGCTGCTGCCCAGCTTCTGCGAGGTGATCTCCACCACATGAAAGCCTGCGCCCAGCGGAATGCCGACCACCTCAAACGGGCGTGGGTCGCCACTGGCAGGTTGCGGAAGATCGAGCGACTTGACGCCAGTCTGGCCTTGCAACAGCGACACCATGCGCGACTGCACCTG